>JANWIS010000104.1 GCA_025449775.1 Ignavibacteriaceae bacterium | reverse complement strand
ACACCAGGCTAAGACTTCGTATAGCAGGAGAATTGATCGTCCGGCCTATCAGCAATTAAATCCTTTCAAATATTTTATCGATCCATATAATTACATGGAAGGAAACCCGATGCTTATGCCACAACTGACCAACTCTTTTGAGCTTTCTTATACTTATTTACAGATGTACACGGTTGCATTTAATTTTAGTCATACAGCCGATGCAATGACGCAAATTACCAAACAAATAGACTCAACACATACAACGTACATAACCACTGAGAACCTTGACTCTTATGACAATTATGGAATCAACCTGAGTATTCCAGTAGATGTTACTGAATGGTTGCAATCAACAAATAGTTTTAATCTTTACAATAATCATTACTATGGAACTTCATCAGTTGGTTTCGTTGATAAAGATCTTACCTCATATTCTTTCAACTCTACTAACAGTTTTACACTCCCTAAAGGGATAACAGCTGAGTTAATATTCTGGTATAATTCTGAAACAGTTTGGGGAACCTGGCTGGTTCAACCTACTTATTCAGTTTCAGGTGGAATAAGTAAAATGTTCTTAAAAGAGAGAATGCAGGTTAGATTGAATTTTAATGACATCTTTCATACTGATATTATGCATTCGCAAATTAAATATGAAAATATTGATGCTGATTTCGAAAGAATATATGACAGCCAGTTTGTTCGCTTTCATGTATCCTATAAATTCGGTAAGCAAATGCAGAAGAGAGGAAAGAGATTAAGTACAACTGAAGAGCAAAACAGGGTGAAGCAAGGCCGTTAAATAATCTTTATAATCTGTCAATTACACATTTTTTAATTCCCTTTCACAAATTTACTCTTATTCAATCAGGTCATCAATTGCATCAAACTTTTCTTCGGTAAATCTGCCACTCGTTCGAAAAATAATATTTGAATCCTTATTCAGTAAAAAGAAATAAGGCACATCGGTATTATTGATATTCAACGCTGATAAAACTTCTTTTCCGTTTTCTGTACAAAACAACACATGAGGGCGTAAATCCTCCTGAGCATTTTCTTTAAATTTTTTTTTCATCGAAGTAGCAAATGATAAATTTGTCCCGGTCAAAACCGGAATGAAATAAACATTTACATCATACATGTCATCCATTAGTCCTGTCTTTGCAATATATTTCTGGTAAACAGGATCCAGCCAGCCTTCAAGATCCTTTTGTGAATTCATAGAAGAAGCAATACAAATCAATGAATATTTACCTTTCAGATCGTCAGGAATTGATATGTTTTTGTTGTCAATTGTCTCACCCTTGATTGCAGGAACTGTTTGTGAAAATATATTTGAAAGTATACATACAAAATAAAGTAGCAGAACAGTAGTTTTCATATTTGTAAAACGCGAATAAGTAATTTTTATTTTTTTGTTATGAATTTCTTCAATATAACTCATAGATTTTTTCATTTTAACATAAATTCTAAATTCAATTTTGAAAACTTATATTGCATCAATTTATGAGATTTTTTCTTATACTAACCATAATCACCGCTTTATCAATTAAATGCAGGGCTTCCGAAGATGATACCCTTCCTAAAGGAGTTGCTTCCCGTTTCCTTGTATTTCCTTTTTTACTCCAGTCACCGGAAACAAGTTGGGGATTTGGCGCAGCAGGGGCTTATTTTTTTAAAGCGAAAAAAAACGAAGAAGAACTCAGAACTTCTGATATTAACCTGCTCGGCTTATATACTCTAAGGGAACAAACAGTAATTGTTCTTGGATCAACAATATACTTTTCGGGTGAGAAACAAATATTCCGCTTTCATAGTTCATTAAGTAATTACCCTGATAAATTCTGGGGCCTGGGAAACGATTCACCTGATAATTTAAAAGAGGATTACTCACTCAGGCAGATGTTTGCCAATCCTCAATTTATTGTAAAGTTTTTCAGGAAATTATATATTGGTGTCAGCTATGAATTACAGGAAGTAAGACATTTTACTTACATCGATGGCGGAATTTTCGATGAACAGAATATAGTTGGTAAGGAAGGTGGATTTTCATCCGGAGCAGGTATTTTGCTTACCTGGGATACACGTAATAATGCTTTTTCACCAAGCCATGGATCATTTGCCGAACTGAATGTTTCAAAATTCTCGCATGCCATAGGAAGTGATTTTGATTTCTCAAGTATCGTTCTTGATTTACGAAAATTTATTCCTGCAGGAAGGAATAGGGTACTCGGGCTTCAATCTTATACAAAAATAAACAGTGGAGATGCGCCTGTCCGCTACCTGGCCATGTTAGGAGGCCCGGAAATAATGCGTGGTTTCTATAAAGGGCGTTATTCTGATCAGAATTTATTGGCTTTTCAGGCCGAATTACGACAGTACTTATTCTGGAGATTGGGAGTAGTGGGATTTGCCTCTGCCGGACAAGTAAGTAATTACATAGATGAAATGAATATTAATGACTTTCATTATGCTTTCGGGGGCGGGTTGAGGATACTCCTCCAGGAAAAGGAAAAATTAAATCTTCGTGTCGACTTTGGCTTTGGCAAAAATAGCAATGGAATTTATGTTATTCTGAAAGAAGCGTTCTGATGTATTCATTAAAGTGTTATTCCTTTTTTGATTCCTTATATTTGAAAAATAAATCTGAATTATGACTTCTGAATTTCTTAATACATCCGTTGCAATTTTATTGTTGCGAACCGTAACCGGAATTTTATTCTTCTTTCAGGGATACGATAAACTCTTCAAAATTAAAATTGAAAATGTTGTACGTTTATTAAATGAACCCATGGGAAAAATCCATTTCCCTTTATTTTTTATCAAGCCTGCAATTGCAATTTCTTCCTTAATTGAATTGATATGCGGATTATTACTTTTTTTCGGATTGTTCAAAGACATTTGTATGCACTTATTAGCAGCTGATTTAATTTTTGTTGCATTTGTTTTTAGTTTTATTAAGCCTATGTGGGATATGCAGTTCTATTTCCCGAGAATAGTATTCCTGGTCATTCTGCTATTTAGTTCAGGGTCAGCTGATATTTTTTCACTTGATTATTTTTTCAACCTGGGAATAAGATAATCCGGTGAAAAATTATTTCCTGCCAGATATTCTGTAATATCCATAGGTTTTATCCAAAAAAAGAACCCCTCCGGCTAAAAAAAATTCTGGCCAAAGGGGTTTAACACACATGAACACTTTTTTAAGAACTTTTATAAGGTTCGTAGTTCAGATCAACTTTAATAAGTACATCTTTTGAAATTTTTTCTTTTACTACAGAAGGTATTATGATTTTATAATCCTCAAGTAAAATCTTAAACTGTGATTTCGCTGAAGTAATGTTTCCATCTTTTACAGTCAGTGTTCCATCTGTCATAACTTCTTTAGTTTCACCATGAAGGGTCAACATCCCTTTTACCTTTACCGGATACGTTCCGTTTTTTTGCAGATCAACTGTTTTGATATCTGTAATAGTTCCTTTGAATGCAGCTTTAGGAAATTGATCCGACTCAACATAGTTCTCATTGAAATGCTCCTGCATCAGGGCTTTTTCAAAACTAAATGCTTTCATAAGTAAAGCAAATTCGATTGTGCCTGTTGTTACATCAAGTTTACTCACTGCCTTCTCATTGGTTGCTTCAATAGTTTCCATTGATGAAGTAGCATTGAAGTATATTTTTCCACTTTTTGTAAAGAATTGATTTTGTCCATTTACGGTGAAAACTGTCACCAATAAAAGGATTGATAAAAATAATTTTCTCATAGTTATTTTGAATTTAGTTTTAATAGTTTATTGATTTACATACACACAATCCACAAGTACAACATCCATTAATATTCCTGTACATATACCCTTGATTTTTACTTCCTGGCCTTCCTTTAGATTCGTCAATGAGTTCTGTGCATTAGGTTCAAACTCACAGCTCACACCTGCAAGATCAGGCCCCTGGAGAATAATACTGTAATTGCCTTTACTATCCAGTGTTTTTTCAGAAATCAACCCACTCACTTCAACGATTTTTCCCAAGTATAATTCATTAGCTTTCTTTTCGTCAGCTTCGTAGTCGTTTATTATTTTATTTACGTTAATACTAAAAGCAGGAGCCTCATCTGCGATACTTTGGTGAGGCTTATTGTACAGGTAGTAACCATATCCTGCGCCAGTTAAAATTGCTATTCCGGCAAGAATTATCATCAATTTTTTCATTGACAACAAAGGTACATTTTGTATTTGTTCGAAAGGTGAATTAATTGTTTGTGGTTCCATTTTGCATCCATTTTTTTATTGTTGCACGATCGCACTCTGATAATTGTGGAAGATTCTGGGGCATCGAAGAGTAACCTGTAAGGTGATCAATCGAACCAACTAGTTTTCCATTATCAGCAACTGTTTTTACTCCTGAATAAGTACTTAATATAACATTTCCTGAAGGAGAATTTTGTGAATGACAACTGTAACAACTCCTTTGTAAGATTTCTGTCACTTTTCCTGCATATGTATAATCTGTGGTATCACAAACCTCAAAGGCTCCCGGATGTAATTCTTCCTGATTATCATAGTAGCAGGCTGTAACTGTCATGCTAACTAGTCCTAATATGCTATATGAAACGATTCTTTTCATTTTTAATTGTTCTGTGCACCATTTTGAATCCATATTCTGATCTGGTCAATTCTGCAGGCAGGTAATTTATTTCCTCCTTTTGGCATTGGATTAACTCCGATGTCATGGTTTACTGATGCCAAGAGTTTTCCATTATTAGCAACAATCGAAATATTCTGATAGCTACTCAGGTCAACTTGTCCGCCTGCAGTTGAACCGGTATGACATCCAATGCAATTACTTTGAATGAGTGGAAATATGCTCCCTGAAAATGTAACATTTGAAGTATCACAAATATCATTGCATGTATTATTTTGTGCTCCCTGATCAATCCATTTAAAAATAATATCAATCTGCGCATCGCTTAACCGGTTTGCCGGAGCTGGTGGCATTCTTTTATCAATATCATTTTCTGTAATTACATCGTATAAATCACTATTTCCCGGACGACCTGGATCAACATCTGCTGTTGCCATTACGTTTGCATAATTATTTAATATTACGCCTTCTTCATGATCCTGTACATTATGACAACCGCTTTTTGCACAATTCGAAATCAGAATTGGTAAAACCTGTGATTGAAAATATGCTGAGTCAGGATCACAGGTTGACTGTTGATTAACATTATTATTTCCGGTTTCCGTATTTATTTTTGGAAGAACAATTGGTTCATGTTTACAGGAAGTCAGAACGAGTATCATTAATACCGTAAAAAATAACATTACTGCCATCACTACATCCGGGCTTATAAATCTGTTTTTCTGCATTTGAATGTAAATCTACAGCCGCATGTAAGCTTACAGAAATCAAAGTTGCTGAACAGGAATATTAGCAATCTGAACAGGAAATCGATATGCTGAATGAAAAATTATTCCTTACCGGAAAGCCATTCCTTAAAATGAGGAGAACGATCTGTACTCACGATAGTATCCATATCAGTCGGTGGATTCAATTTCACTTTTACCCTCGATTTGGAAAACGAAAACATTTCTTCAATAGCATCTATATTGATAATAAATTGCCTGTTTATTCTGAAAAAATTCTCCGGGTCAAGCATTGTCTCAAGCTTATCAAGATTATAGTCAAGTGGAAACGTATGGTTATCTTTTGTCTTCAGGAAATTTATTTTTTCTTCAGTATAAAAATAAGCTACCTGTCCGATATCAATTGTTTTAATATGCTCTCCATAACGAATTAAAAACCGTTTTTTAAAAGGTTCCTGTTTGTTCTTAAGCGTATCAACAAGCATTTTTAAATCAGGTATTGCCTCCTTGGTTGAATACAATCTTTTGTATTTGTTTAATGCTGATACAAATTCTTCTTTCTTTACAGGTTTAAGTAAATACTCAACACTGTTTACTTTAAAAGCCTTAATTGCAAACTCATCAAACGCTGTAATAAATATCACAGGAGCTTCAACTTTGATTTGTGAAAATATTTCAAAACTGGAGCCATCAGCAAGATTTATATCCATCAATATCAGGTCAGGTGCTGAATGAGAACTCAGCCATTCGACAGATGATCGTACACTGACAAGTATATCTAAAACTTTTGCATCCGGTTCTATTTCGGTAAGCAGTTTTTTTAGCCGCAAACTTGCAGGCTCTTCATCTTCAATGATAAGTACTTTCATCTTTGGGTGTAATTAAAGGGATGCTAACAATGAATTTATTTTCTTTCTGTAAAACTTCTACTTTTTCTTTGGTTAGTAATTCATACCTGCTCTTAATATTTTGTAACCCCATCCCTGTTGAACTACCCTGTGTAATTTTTAAGTTGATGTTATTACTGACCAATATTTTATTGTCGGATATTGAAATGGTAATCTTCAACGGACTTTCTTTTGATACTGCATTGTGTTTAATTGCGTTTTCTGCAAGGAGTTGTAATGTCAGAGGTGCTACAAATTTATTATTTTTAGAATCATCATCAATTATTATATCCAGTTTTAAATAATCACCATATCTTTTTTTCTGAATGAAAATATAATTGTCAAGCAAACCAAGTTCTTCGGAAAGTTGGATTAAGTTTTTATCCCTGTACGTAACAATACTCCTGAAAAATTCGGAAAGGCGTTCCACATATTCTACCGCATTTTTAGGTGAATTTTCAATTACTGAAATAAGAGTATTAAAACTGTTAAACAGGAAATGAGGGTTTACCTGGCTCTTTAAGGTTTCAAATTGAAACTCAATTTTTTCTTTCTGAAGACGGTCAAATTTCCGTAATCGATTATCTCGTCGTTTAATAAACAATAAGATAATAAAAACAATTATTCCGGCAGCGCATACCCTGAACCACCATTGTTGCCAATAGGGAGGTAATATTTCAAATTCATATGAAATTTCTTCAGCATTTTCAAAAAGGCCATTCAACGATGCTTTTATTCTGAATACATATTTTGCGGGGGGTAATTTCGGAAACGTAATTGTGTGATCTTTGGTATGCTCCCATTTAGTCGAATAACCATCAAGCATATACTGGTAGTTTACTCTCTGAGGATCGCTGTACCATAATGCATAATAATCAAAACGCAAATTGTTTTCATCCCAATCGAATGTTTTTTGGGTTCTGTAATTTATCTTCTCAAGAAAAACCGAAACAGAATTTAATACAAGTTTCGGTGATTTGAGTTTTATATCAGCCGATGGCTTATAGACAATGATCCCGCGCTCTGTACCAATCCAAACATTGCTGTCAGGTGAAATAGTAATCGAATTAAGATCACAATTAATGTCAGATAAATTTTCCTCCGATGAATGATAAATGATGCTCTTTGAGTCAGGATTCAAAACATCAAATCCGTTGGAGTGAACAATTATTATATCACCTGTTCTCATCAGTGCCAGTGAAGTAGGTGAAGGATCTGAAAGTCCATCACGCGTTTGGAATTTATTTATTGAAAAGTTTTGATCAAGGAATTGTAAACCGGCATCTGCAGTTGAAAACCAAATTCTTCCTTTAGTGTCTTCAGCGAAACTATGTACTGCATTTTCGAAAACAGGGATTTTTCCAAGTTTGTTTTCTTTATAATAATAGACACCATTTCCATCAGTAGCAAACCAGGGATTACCTTTTGAATCTATAAAAACAGAATACACATAATCATTCAAAAGATCACTGCCGGTAAAAACTTGTTGCCTTATTATTTTAGCTTCATCGGAATTCCCCTTTTCTTTAATAACAAATTTCATCACCGAATTAAAACCTGCTATCCATACAATATCCCCTGTTCCGTTTATTGACATGATGTTTGAGCTTATTGCATCAGTTGTTTCAGTAATTTTTCTTACTCTTCCACTGATTGGATTGAATCGGAAAACACCTTCTCCCAAAGTTCCAATCCAGAGAAAGCCATAAGGATCAAAATAAAGTGTTACTATATCTATTAACTTTTTGGTAATCGGGTATTCTTTATATTTAAATTCGCCATTCTTGTCACGAAACAAATACCCCAATTTTTGGTCGGGTGAAAACCAGATTCCACCATTTTTATCACTGGCCATGCAGTGAACGAATTTCAGGGATTTATTTTCTATATTCGGTATAAATGCAATTTTATTTCCACTGGTACGATAAAGGTGAATGGACTCTGCTATCCATACATTATTCTCAAAGTCCAAAAGAAGATCATTCGGTTTTATGTTTCTTTCGTTTTCAAGCTGAATTTTTTTTGTGTACCCGTCATGATCAACCACAACAATACCATTATCTTCTGTTCCAACCCATAATTGATCATCCACAACCAGTATCTCGTTTACCTGCCCGTAAATCCACGGGTTTTTTAAATGCATGTTTACTAATTTATTTTTACTGCAATCATATCTTGCAAGTCCGTTCTCCTGGAAACCTAACCACAACATATTATTTTTGTCAGCTGTAATTGCCCTTACAACATCATCAGGCAAACCATCAGATGTACCAAATTCTCTTATAGAAGTTTTCCCGTTTTCGAAACTTATAAAATTCAGCCCCGCATCAGTTCCAATACATATTCTGTTATCTGCGAGTTTTTGCATATCATAACAATAACCATCGCTCAAGCCCTGGTCCTGGTTGATTCTCTCAATACCCTTGCCGTCAGTAAAAATGATTCCTTCACCTTTCGTTGAAAAAAAAATTCTCCCTTCATTGTCTTCCGTGATTGCACTTATTGACGCCTTAAATGCCGAACCATCAATTAAAAATGAAGTTGTTTTATTATTCTTAATGCTTATGATACTTCCATTTTCATACCCTACCCAGATATTGTTATCCTTATCTTCAAAAAATGTACTTACCAGTGATTTAGCTGTATCCTGGCTGAATATTTTTATAAAGTTGATGCCATCGAAAGTAAAAACCCCATTATCAGTTCCGGCCCAGATTAATCCGTTATGATCAAGGAACAGCTTCAATATTCTTGGTCTCGTATTTTCCGATCGAATATCAAAAGATTTATACATCGGTTGCTGACCAAATGCAATCAAAAAGTTAAATAGAAAAACAACAGGTGTTATGAATCGCAATATGATTACTTTTTTAATTATCAATTATTTTTTTTCTTAATTCAGCATTCAGATCAATTATAATTTCGCTGGCAATTTTCTCATGCACAACTTTTGGGACTTTAATATTATGATCGGATAATAATATTTTAAATCGGGAATCTATATTAATAATCCCATTCTTAACCTGCACTTTACAACGAATGATTCTTTCATTTTCAACTCCATGAATTTTTAACTTGCCCTTGGCACGAATGTCATAATTCCCATCAATTGACAGGTCAAGGTCCTCTATTATTTTACCAATGAATGTTGCTTCCGGAAATTTTTCTGATTCCAAGTATTTTTCATTGAAATGCTCCAGTTGAAGGGTGCTGTTAAATCCCTCAAATGTCCTTATCACAACTTTAAAAACAAATGTTCTTTTAGAAGGATCCAGAATACCCGTTAACCTCGAAGAAGATGCATTAATAATTTCCTGTTGTGCTTCCGAACGAAATGATATTTTCCCGCTATTTGTAAAATAAAAATCAGAACTCTGGAAATAATTTCCTGTAAGAATAACCAGAATTACCAACAAGCGAATAATCATTCCCTTACAAAATTTAATTACAAATTATTTATTTATGTTCTTATTTTATTCTTACCATTCAATTCAGGAAGTAAAGAAAAGATTTTAACAGTAGCACCTGCATTTTCTTTAACATATTCTGCAGCGACCGATGAACTTTGACTCCTTTTTGTATCGTTGTTAATCAATTCGCTGATTTTATCGGATGCTTCCTGAATATTATTTACACAAAAGGCACCATTCAATGAAATAAGATCTGAAGCTTCTTTGAATTTTTTATAGTTCGGTCCAAAAATTACAGGCAATCCATATACTGCGGCTTCCAGGATATTATGTATTCCTTTTCCAAACCCGCCACCAATCCAGGCTATTGTTGCATATCCATAAATT
>JANWIS010000103.1 GCA_025449775.1 Ignavibacteriaceae bacterium | reverse complement strand
GATCAAACTCCTCTACTTTAAGACTTGGCATTTTAGCAAAGGAAGAAAATTCTGAAGCAATGATATTTAAATTTTCAATTTGATTCAGGACAGCCTGCGATAATTTTTTAAGCGTTTCATCGAAGTCAGATTTTTTATCATTAAATGCAGCAACTAACTGTTGAATAGAGAGCTTCATCGGTGTAAGTGGATTTTTAATTTCATGCGCAACCTGTTTAGCCATTTCTTTCCATGCATTTTCTCGTTCCAGTTCAGCAATTTCATTCTGGTTTTTTTGAAGTTCATTCGTCATAGAATTAAAACCTTCAAATAAATCTTTCAATTCACCTCGTTCTTTATTTTGAAGCTTAATACTTAAATCACCCTGTGCAACTGCATTAGTTGCTCTTGTAAGTTGTCTGATTGGAGAGGATATCTGGTTTGCAAACAATGTGCTGAGGAGAGTAATGATTATCACAGCGAATGAATAAACACCAAACAAAAAAACATCTGCATCAACCGGAGAGTAGAACAACCTGATTTTATTAAACGCATCATTAACACCGAGTATCAATGATTTGCCATCAATATTTATTTTCCTGTAGTAAGCATCGTAACTGTAATTATCAATCTGCTCTTTAGTAAGGATTTCTCTAAAGCTGAGATAATTTAAATTATAATGAGCATTAGATTTCAGTTTTTCCGGTATCAGTCCTGTTTCATAGTACTCATCACGTGAACTGTAAGTTTTATCAGAATTTTCATAAATATTAAATGATATCTTTAATTCTTTTCCTGCATTTTCAAATGTAGTCAGTAGGTCTCTATCAGGGTGTTTATTTTTCTGAGCCAGTATATGATTTTCTAAATATTCCGACCTCTTGCTCAACTCTTCAAATATTGCTGTTCGTGTTCGTTCTTTTATTACTTCACGGTTATAAATTGCAAGCGCTACAATTGGTATTATTGAAATAAATAAAAATGCACCAAGCAGTTTTGTTCTGAAAGAATATTTTATTGTAAGAACCCGGAATACAAAAAGTAAAATGACCAATGTTAAAATAAAAACGGAATGAATGATAAATATTTTAAAGAAGTTATAAAGACTTCCGGTGATTTCTTTTTCTTTAACAGCAACAACTGTTGTTCTGGAAATTCCGTCCCTGTTCGAGTTAAGAAGGTAGGTAATATGATCTTCACCATAGAACGAAAGATTGATCCAGCCGTCATTATCGGGTGATAATTTTGAATTCAATATAATTTCTTTGTGTTCTTTGGATGGAAATATATCTCCACGCACCCGATCAATTTTGTCATCCGAGAATTCAAATATTTTTATAAGGTTTAAATCTACTACTGATCCTAATGCCGCTTTATTTGATTCAAGAAAATCAGGGAACTCTTCAGCACCAAGATTTTCAATATTGAATATTACTCCGACAGTAATGTAACCGGCTGTAATGCTGTCTTTCTGAACCGGAACGATTCCAACAAATTTTACTCCGGACTTTGATGATGATTCAATTTCACTTACAAACAGATCTGAATTGATATTTTGATTCATTAACCTTGTATAATCGACACGTTCATCAAAACCTACTGTAAATTTTCCAAGCTCATTAAAATTTCTATCGAGAATAGTAATGTTTGAATTTAAAGATTCTCGTTGCAGCGAACTTTTGCTCCACGCTACAAACGCTTCTGAATTATAATTAGCATTAAGCTTATATAATGAAGAGACCAATCTCTCATCATCAACTGAGTTGCGCAAAGTTTCTTCAACTAAATATGCAAGAAGCTCTTTATTAGTTCTGTTTACTTCGTAAGCAATTACTTTTAATGACCTCTTTTCAAGTTCAAGGTTGAAATAATTCAGCATAGAGATTACAATTACCGAAGCGATTAATGAACAGTAAATAATGTTCCCGGTTATAGTATTATTCCGGTACACAAGGTTATAAATCACAAAAAAGTTGAGAGTGAAAAATAAAATCCACATAACAGGAGCTATTAATGAATTTGGATGCAATTCCACAAAGACCAGACATGAAAGCTGAATCAGAATATAGAGAATGAAGAAATAATATCGAGGTTTGCCGAAGTTCAATAACCTGGTAAATTTTCCAATAAGCAAAATAAATGCAGAGATAAGAAATACTGATGACAACCCAAGCATCAGGATATTTAAATTCATAACCAATGAAGGAAGTCCGGGAATCAATTCAGGATCTTTGAAATAGCGAATTGTTGAATCGAACACAACACTTTTTATCGAAGCAGATAATCCACGCATCGTATAAAACATAATAATTGTTATCAATGGTGAAATCAAAAACTTAAGGATACGGAATCTGTTATTATCCTTTTCATTAAAGTAAGAAAGGATATATTGTAAGAATTTTAACGCGATAATCAGAAGTAAAAAATTAGTTGTAAAGAATTCTATTGGAGATTTTACAATGCCCATTGCAAAAGTTGAAGAGAAATGTGATGGATCAATTAATGGTCCATCAAGAAATCTTGCAGGAAAGTTTGACCAGAAAAGCACAATTCTTATCACTGAAAAATAAATTATAAGAATTACCAGCCTGATTGATCTCAATTTTATCTTACGAAAATCTGTTTGAAGACCTAGTGTTAAAAACAAAATACCAGCTACAAGCAATAAAATTTGAATCCTGGTTGATGTTTCTTCAATTCCAGATATATCAAAGCTTAACGGAGGCTTAAAAAAACTTACAAGTCCAATTTTACTCTCATTTGAATTAATCAATATGATGGAATGTATTCTTCCGTCTTTTGATGGTTGAGAATATGGATCATAAAAAACATTGAACCGAGTATTAAATTTTTCACCTAGTTCTTCGCTGAAGCTTACTTGTTTATAGTATTTATTCTGAAGTTCGTAATGTTTCTCTACAGGCTGGCTAAGAATTAGGTAGAAAAGATCATGCTGTACTCTTAAGGTATCAATTACAGTTAAATATGTAATTAGCTCTGAATTAAAAAAATGAGCCTCATTGATTGGATAAACAAATGGAAATATCTCTTCCTGCTTCAATGCTATTGTCTTATTCCATGCTATAATTTTCCCATTTGGTGCTACTATTTCTACTGAATAATCTTTGTTCAGTTCATTGTTCACTAAAGAGACAAGGTTGCCGTATTCGTATGTAGTTGTATTTAAAATATGATGAAGATTGTTCTTGATTCGATTTTTGGTTTGCAGCAGCCGATTTTCTTTTTCTGTTAACGAAAACTTAACACCATTTTCTATTTCTGAAATTTGATTGGATAATTCGGTGTGCCAATTTGATTTTTTTTCTTCGATAAGTCTTGGAGTTAAGATTCCGATAGAAAAAATTAAAAGTAAAATAAAAAAGACGATAGCAAAATATTTTCTATCGCCTTTAAAGTATGAAGATGTCTTAAAATTCATCAGTTAATTGAAATTTGGGTAATATACCACCTGCTGCCTTGTTTAGTGAGAGTTATATACAAATTTGCTGATTCTCTTTTTCCTTTTTTCTCGAAGTAGTAAATACCTTTCCCGAATGAAACTGATTCCTGAGTTTTCTTCTCATCAAAATTAAAATCAACCACTTTAAATGTATTTAAAAAATCTTCGATAATATAAAAAGTCTGATTCGAACTATAATATCCGTTTACACCATTTATCAGACTGATATATGGTTGGGGAGAAAAGTACTGAGAAAAACTTTTGACATCATTACTTAAAATACCGGTTTCAATTTCATCAAATATCGTTGACTCTAAAGCTTTTTTATTTTTCTGGTTAAGATTTTTTTGCAGATTATTCTGCTGAGCAAATAAATTGCTGAACAGAATAGTGGTTGACAAAATTATAATAGTATATTGAAACAAGGTCTTCATTAGTCCGTAATTTAATTAAATCTTTATCATAAATCTATAAATAGAAATGGAGCAATCGCTCCATTTTTTATCTTGTCCATATTTTTTCAAGCGGATTTCTTTCTCCCGGTGTTGCAGAAGTTTTTAATTGTCTTTCACCTTCAACAAGCTGATACGCCCAATCGAATACAATACGTTCACTTGTAATTTGAGAAATTCTAATCTTAGCATAGTGGTTATCCCAGGTCCAGATTATGTAAGTATGTCCGGTTCTTGCCAATGCATCTTTAGTTGGTGACCATCCTGAAGTCGGTGCAAACGGGATATCGTAAATATCATTTGTCGATCCCATATCCTGTATATCTGTATCATCCCAAACATCAAGATAGAATTCGCCCTGGAAAATTTCGAAAAAGAAATCTACATCAAGACTATCGTACGCAACTACTGAATAAAGAGTGAAAGAATATCCTGAGTTATTTGGAAATTGTCTGAAATCAAAAATGGATTGGTTAAATCCTTCAGGTCTGGCAGTAGCGTAAATCACATCTCTGCTTAAATCACTTTCATTACCATTGTAGTCATAAGCAGTGATTGCATAATAATATTTTTCACCATTAATAGCATCGTAGTCAATAAAATTATTGTAATCAGAAGACCCGATGATATAATATTTACCATCGTAAGAATCACTGTAATAAATATTATAACCAGCTAGATCAGCTTCACGATTTTCATCCCAATAAAGATCAACTCTATTATCACCATTTATAACTGTAACATCAGTTGGAGGAAGTGGTGGAATCGTATCTACTTCATAAACTGAATCATTTACATCACATCCAATTAATGCTATTAATAAAAAAGCTGTATAAGAAAGTTTTATTAGTTTTTTCATTTTATCACCTCTTAAGTTTACTGATTCATAAACCCAAAACAGGTGCCATTAAAAAACCAGCTTTTCTTCAAAAATTGAGTAAATACCAAGGTTTATCGTATATTATAGTATACAAGGCGATATTTAATTTTAAACAGAAGTTAGGTCGATTAACTGTCCATCGAAAAACATTTTTTGTTTATTAATGACAGCAAAAGATTTGCCTGTGAGAAGTCTTTTATCAAACGGAGAATTTTTGGATTTGCTTCTGAATTTTAAAATATCAACTGTCCAGACATAATTCGGATCGATGATAGAAAAATTGGCGGAAGATCCAACTTCAAATTTTGGAATTGGAAGATTAAGAATTTTTCTTGGGTTTATCGATAACTTATAAATTAAATCACCGAGACTAATTTTATTTTTATGAATTAATTCTGAGAAAGATAATCCGACGATTGTTTCAAGTCCGACAATGCCATTCGGTGCATACTGGAATTCAGATTCTTTTTCTTCAATTGAATGTGGTGCATGATCAGATGCAATACAATCAATCGTTCCATCCTTTAATCCTTTTATAATTGCATTAACATCTTCCTGTGTTCTCAGTGGAGGACTCATTTTCAGATTAGTGTCATATGATTTAATCAGGTCATCAGTCAAAGTAAAATGGTGAGGTGTAACTTCTGCAGTTACTTTCACTCCCCTTTTCTTCGCTTCCCTTACAAGATTAACTGAATTTTTTGTACTTATATGTGCAATGTGTATTCTACCGCCTGTATAATCCGCCATTAATATATCCCGGCTCACAATTATATCTTCAGAAACGGAAGGAAGCGGAGGAAGTCCGAGAAGAGTAGAATTAATTCCTTCATTCATCGCTCCGTCAGAAAGTGATTCGTCTTCACAATGTTCAATTATCGGAGTGTTATACATTCCGGAATATTCGAAGGCTCTTTTAAGTACCGATGATGTTTTGATTGCTGCACCATCATCAGAAAAAGCAACCGCACCGGCTTCAACAAGTTCTGCCATTGGAGAAATTATTTCGCCTTTTCTTCCGAGTGTTGCAGCTGCAACTGGAAATACTTCTACCAAATGATTTGAAGATTTGCCCTTTATAAATTTTAGAACCTCTGCTGTATCGATTGCCGGTTCAGTATTTGGCATACAAGCTATCCCGGTAAAACCACCTGAAGCAGCACTGTTGCATCCGGTTATTACTGTTTCTTCATCTTCTCTTCCCGGTTCGCGTAAATGAACATGCATATCAAAAAATCCTGGTACGATAATCTTTCCTGAAAAATCAAATTCTTTTGCATCAGCTTTATCATCACGGGTAAGTTCACCAATTTTAGAAATAATACCTTTGTCCAACAGAACCGTTGTCCCTTTAATATCCAACTTATCTTCTGGATGAATAATATCTACATTTTTTAATAATATCTTCATTATGGCTCTGCTAATTATGTGTTCCGAGTAAATATAAAACTGCCATTCTTATGGCAACACCATTTGTAACCTGATAAAGAATTATCTGGTTTGAACCATCGGCAACTTCAGATGAAAGTTCAACACCACGGTTGATAGGACCGGGATGAAGTATTAAAATATCTTTCCCATTTTTATCTAACCTTTCCTGGGTTATGCCGAAATACTTTGCATATTCTCTTATCGATGGAAAATATTCTCTTGCTTTTCTTTCGAGCTGAATTCTTAAAACATTCAGCACATCATTTTCCTGGATTGCTTCATCAATATTATAGATAACATCAACACCCAATTCATTTAT
Source organism: Ignavibacteriaceae bacterium (assembly GCA_025449775.1). Classification (GTDB taxonomy): domain Bacteria; phylum Bacteroidota; class Ignavibacteria; order Ignavibacteriales; family Ignavibacteriaceae; genus IGN2. The sequence continues at coordinate 16,702 of JANWIS010000103.1, read as the reverse complement.
ATTTTTAGGAATCATTGTTGAAGGTCCGCAAACTGAAACTTTGGCTCCCATTGTTTGTAAACCAAATATATTTGACAAAGCAACTCTGCTGTGAGCAACATCTCCAACTATACAAACCTTTAATCCTTCAAGCTTGCCGATCTTTTGCCGGATCGAGTACATATCAAGCAAAGCCTGAGTCGGATGTTCATGTGTTCCATCACCAGCATTGATGATGTTCGAATCACATATTTTTGTGAGATATAATGGTGTTCCTGCTGCTGAATGCCGCACAATTACCATATCAACTTTCATTGCTTCAATATTTTTTATTGTGTCTTTGAAAGTTTCACCTTTGCCCACACTGCTTCCTGAAACAGAAAAGTTTATTGCATCGGCAGAAAGTCTTTTCTCTGCAAGTTCAAATGATATGCGTGTTCTTGTTGAACTTTCATAAAAAAGATTTACGATTGTTTTTCCCTGGAGAGTAGGAACTTTCTTTATCGGTCTTTCAAGAACTTCCCTGAATGTGTGTGCAGTATCTAAAATAGTCTGAATGTCTTCCTTTGGAACTGACTGCAAACCGAGGAGATGTCTGGTTGATAACGCCATTTACTCTTCCCCCTTTTCAACTTCAACAAGATAAATTGCATCTTCTTCATCTACTTCAGTCATCCTAACTTTTATTTCTTCATTATGTGAAGTCGGAATATTTTTTCCAACATAATCAGCTCTTATTGGCAGTTCTCTGTGTCCTCTATCGACCAAAATACAAAGTTGAATGGATGCAGGTCGGCCTAAATCCATAATTGCATTCATCGCTGACCGTACTGTTCTTCCTGTATATAAAACATCATCAACAAGGATTATATGCTTTTCATTTATGTCGAAGGTGATATCTGAAACTGAAACTTGCGGTTGTTTTATTCTTGTTCGGAAGTCATCACGATAAAGTGTAACATCAAGAACTCCGATAGGTAAATCTTCACCGTCAATCGATTTTAATTTTTTGCTTATTCTTTTAGCCAGAAATTCACCCCTCGTACGCATTCCCATCAATACAATATTCTTTGATCCTTTATTCTTCTCAAGAATTTCATGACTGATTCGAGTCAGTATTCTACCGAGACCATCGGTATCAATTACTTTCGTTCTGATTTTCATACAAAAAAACCTCCTGAGAAAATACTCGTGGAGGTATAATAATTTTTAATATTCATTTCCTTCTCCATCTCCCGGATAGAATTAAAGGTTAAAAGGGTTTTAATATTTCCATTCGAATTTACAAAAAAATTTAAAGTAGAAAAAATTTTATAACTAAATGGAAATTAAAAAGGGATCCTCATTCAGATCCCTTCTTTATGTTCGAAATATAAATTTTATAAGTATTACTTTACATGAAATTCGATTCGCCGGTTGTAATATCTGCTCTGTTCATCCATTTCCTTGAACAATAGTTCTCTTTTACCTTTTCCAGCAATTGTAAGTCGTTCAGGGGCAATTCCTTTAGAAACAAGATACTGTTTAACTGCTTCAGCACGTTCGAGTGACAATTTATCATTTGCTTCATCGGAACCAACCTGGTCCGTGTGACCTTGTATTTCTACCTTTACATCAGGATTGTTCATAAGAATTTCTACCGAATTATCTAATATCGGATATGAATCTGGTCTTATAGTAGATTTGTTAAAATCAAAATTAACACCGAATAAAACCCACTTATCCTCCATAACCGGTTTAGTGCAATTCTTCTTTATGAGTTCTTCAATTTTATTATAATCGATTGGTGCAGAAGATTGTGTTTGATATTTTTTTATTATTTCTTCAATTCTTATATAGTCAACATCTTCCGGTCTCAAACCCGAGTAGATCTGACAATACACTGAAGGTTCACCACGATCAAAATAATAAATAAGACCAAGATCAAAATTCGACCAGGTATCATTGGCAGTGCCGCCAAATAGTCCATTAGAAGGTCCGGATCGACCATCAATTTTGCTATTACCTGTTGTGTGATAAACTCCTTCACCCCGCAATCGCCACAACTCGCTTAAACTTATTTCAACTCCCACACCCAAATTAAATTGAGCTACGGTATTACTCTGATTATCTAAAACGGAATCTGAAGCATTTTCCGGATTGTTAAAATTTGCACCAGCACCTGCAACAAGAAACATTACGAATGGTTCACAGGGATTGAAATAATATAAAAAATCTAAATCAGTTGTGAACATATTATTTTCAACATAATTACCCTCATTTGGAATACCTGCATTGTATCGTGCACTAACATGGTTGTAAGCTGCTTTAAATCTGAAACCTACATGTTCTGAAAAATTTCTCTGAATAAACAGATGACCTCCATAAAATGAACTTGTGCTCAAAGTAGCATCGTTTATAGAAACATACTTTGGATACGTTAATCCAAATCCAAAGCCCCAAGCATCAGTAGTTGTTGTTCTATCTTGGCCAAAGCACTGAGGTTTTAATGAAAAAGCAATTATTAGAAATAAAATCGTCCATACTTTATTCATATTATTTCCTGAAGATTATGATTAAATAAACATTTCCAACTCTGATCGATTTATTGAGCATTTTAAGTACAAAATGTCAATTCTGATGCCGAAAAAAAATGAAGAATAAATCTAAAAACAATAGTATTTTAAATTTGATGAAATATAAAATTGTCTGAAATCATCCTCCGGAAGTAATATTTAAAAAAATTTTGTGCAGTTCTTTAAATACATTTAATGGGAAAATTTAAATTTTAATTCAGTGTTTTTTTTCGATGAGAAAATATTCACGGGGTGTAGCGCAGCCCGGTTAGCGCGCTTCGTTCGGGACGAAGAGGTCGGGGGTTCGAATCCCCCCACCCCGACTCAACTTCATTATTCAATATTTAGAATCCTACTCCAACCCCAAAACTTATGAACGGATCCCATTCTTCATAAGGTGAATTGTCATTATTAAGAACATCGACTAATACTTCAACAAAAGCTGTTGTATTTGGACCAATCTGCTGTACAAATCCTCCACCAAGTAAAAGAAATGGCACCCAATCCCTACCTTCTTCAAAGCTTTGCGTTGATTGATTGAACACAATAGTTTCATAGCTCCAATAAACGTATTCAGCATGAAGATAAAATTGAGGAATAACTCTATACCTCGAAAAAATACTGGCTCCATAGTTATGAGTGTCATAATCGGGGTCGGTGTAACTAATATAAGAGTAACCAATCTTTGCACCAATCGATAATTTTGGGGTAACTTTATATCCAACCATTGGTTGAATGGTTAAGTAGAAATAATCATTCCAAAAATTGAATCCAAGAGTTCCGCCATAATACCATCGGCTTTCCTTTGGATTATTTGTTTGCATTTCGGGTTTGCTCTCTTCTTTATTATTTACTGAGTCAGTTACTTGTGCTAAAGAAAGTGAGGAAATTAGAAAAAGAAGAGCAAGAAAAAATTGTTTCATATCAGTCTCCTTATAAATTTAATTCATAAATTGGTATTAAATTAATTTACCTGAAGTAATATACAAGCAGTTATTCAAAAGTAATAGCATTCTATTTGTAATTTTTTAATATCAAATAATTAATTTTGAATATTAACTAAGATTATTTTTCAATCACTGAATAACGCAATGGAGATAGATGATGAAAATCAATTTATACAACCGCAGTTTTTTAAAGCTCCTTGGTTTTACTCCGAATGAAATCCGCTACCTGCTTGACTACTCTAAAAAATTGAAAGCTGAGAAAAAAAAGGGCAAAGAAAAAAAGAACTTGAGAGGAAAAAACATAGCTCTCATATTTGAAAAAAGTTCAACGAGAACAAGATGCGCATTTGAAGTTGCTGCTTTCGATCAGGGTGCAAAAGTAACATATATTGGTCCTTCAGGATCACAAATTGGACACAAAGAATCAATGAAAGATACTGCAAGAGTATTGGGAAGAATGTATGATGGAATTGAGTACAGAGGATTTGGTCAGAATATAGTTGAAGAGCTCGCTGAATATTCAGGTGTCCCTGTTTGGAATGGTTTGACAGATGAGTTTCATCCGACACAAGTGTTAGCTGACTTACTAACGATGGAAGAGCATTCGAAGAAAAAACTTAATAAAATTTCTTTCTGTTATTTAGGCGATGCAAGAAATAATATGGGTAATTCTTTAATGGTTGGCGGAACAAAAATGGGAATGGATGTTAGACTTTGTGCACCCAAAGAAAACTGGCCTGATGAAAAACTTGTTAGCGAATGTAAATCAATCGCTAAAATAACAGGGGCGAAAATAACCCTCACAGAGAAAATTCAGGAAGCTGTAAAGAGTGTAGATTTTCTTTATACTGATGTTTGGTTATCGCTCGGCGAACCAGAAGAAAAATGGGCAGAGAGAATAAAACTTATGAAACCGTACCAGGTCAATATGACTGTAATAAAGCTAACTGGAAATCCAAAAGTAAAATTCCTCCATTGCCTGCCTGCATTTCATAACAGGCAAACAAAAGTTGGTGAGGAAATTTTTCAGAAGTACGGATTGGATGGTATGGAAGTAACAGAAGAAGTTTTTGAATCAAAGCATTCAATCGTTTTTGACCAGGCAGAAAACAGACTTCACACAATAAAGGCAGTTATGGTTGCAACATTAGTTAATCGTAAAAGATAAAATAATAGAAACAAGTACTTCGAATTGAAAGTTCAGAAGCTGTTCTTTTAAAAATATTTTAATTCGATGGTATTTTTGAAAAGATTTTTAACCCAACAATCCCGGCAACAATTAATAATATGCAAAACACCCTGATAAACTCTTTCGATTCACCGAAAAAAAACATCCCGATCAAAGCAGTTCCAACAGCTCCAATTCCTGTCCAAACAGCATAACCAGTTCCGATAGGAATTGTTCGAAGTGCTGATGATAAAAAGTAAAAGCTCAAAATCATCGTTATAATTGTAATGACACTGGGCAATATTTTTGTAAATCCCTCAGTGTATTTAAGTCCGATTGCCCATCCAATCTCCAATAGACCAGCTATGAAAAGAAATATCCAGGACATATTCCCTCATCTTTTTTTCAGCTAATATACAATTTTATTTTCAACCTCGATTGACCAGTTACAAATTTCAGCCTTCTTTTGATTCATCAATTTTTAATTTGAAACAGCTAAATAATTTACATAGTTGAAAATTTATTGATTGAAGGCATCTTTTTATTGGTCTGCGAGTTGAGCAGAAAATTATGTACACATTCTTTCACCAAGAACAAGTGTACAATAAACCACCATGACGGCTGTCTGATATCCCTTTCAGGCGGCCGCTTTATTTTTATCCAACTCTGTTTTCAGAGTTCAGTTGAAGTATTAATTGCTTTCTCAGATCTTAATTTTAATTTATGCATTGCGATTGCAATTTTTTTTTATTTAGTTACGAAGAGAATTAACGAAAAGTAAAACAATGCAAACAGATGATGTGTTTAACTGGGTTTGCCAGTACTGTGGTGAGGAAAATCAGCTGTGGATTGATCTGACAGTCCTCGAGGATCAGGATTTTATAGAAGACTGCGAAGTTTGCTGCAAACCAAACCGGATCCTCATAACTCATGATAAAGAAGATGAAGAGTTTATTTTTGTCGAATCTCGTATGTCAGATGAATAGTGAGTTCAACAAGCCTTAGTCAAAATTTTATATTCAGATCTGAATAAATCGCCGATGTTGATCATTAAAATTTTATAATCTTTATTTGACTTTCAAACTTTCCTTCATTCTGATAGAGATCATATCTTCATCAGCATTCTTTCTTACAATCCCGAATATCAAAGCAATATTTAATGCAACCGAAAATAACAACAGGATTACTATCAGCATCATATAATCCTCCTTTATTGTAAAGGTTAACTATTAAAAACAGTTTCCTGACTATTCAATTAATAAGTGACGTAACTATTCCTATTTTCAATCCATAATCATTCTTAAAAAAGAAGAACTCTCATCATCATCGTCATCAGGTTTTTTACTTGATTCTTTTTGTTCCATCTTCTCTTTAGCCCAGCTGTAACGTGAAGCTTTTTCTGAAAGTAAATTTTCAGTTTCATCTTCTTCCGGTTCATCCATCTGTGTGGAGGGACTTTTAACTCGGAGGATGGTTGGAACGTCTAAGTCTTCTTTATCAATATTGCTGGTATCTAAAAAATTAAATCCGCCTCTCATGCTAAGCTGTTCACCGGATTTTTTTGTTAGCGGTTTGAATGAACTTGCAGCAAAGGATTTTCTTGCACCATCAAAACCGGTTGCAATTACAGTGTAAGAAACATAATCGTTCATCTCCTCTTTCCTCACGCATCCGAATATCACATTCGCTTCTTCTCCGGCTGCTTCAAATATTACATTGTTGCCATCATTAATTTCCTGAAGTGTTAGATTGCTTGATCCTGAGATGTTCAGTAGAACACTTTTTGCGCCTCTTATATTAACACCTTCAAGCAGTGGACTTGATATTGCTTTCTGTGCTGCTTCAATTGCACGATTTTCTCCGCTTGCAATTCCACAACCCATTAATGCTTCACCGCTTTGGTTCATAACTGCTCGGACATCAGCAAAATCTACATTTATTAATCCTTCAACAGTAATGATATCTGCAATACCTCTTGTTGCTTCATAGAGGACTTCATTAGGTTTATCAAATGCAGTGAATGCATTAATGTTTCCATCAATAATGCTAAGGATTCTTTCGTTCGGAATTATGATAAGACTATCAACATGCTTCCGGAAATCCTGTATGCCCTGTTCAGCATTCATCATTCTCAGCTTACCTTCCCATTTGAATGGCTTTGTAACAATACCAACTACCAATGCACCAATGCTCTGAGCAACTGAGGCAATGATCGGTGCACCACCGGTTCCGGTTCCTCCGCCCATTCCTGCAGTAACAAAAACCATATCGCTTCCCTGTAGTACTTCAGAAATTCGTTCCCTGTCTTCTTCAACAGCTTTTCTTCCAACATTCGGATCAGCTCCGGCACCCAATCCTCGGGTGATGTTGGTTCCTACCTGAATTTTATGCTGGGCTTTACTGCCTTCAAGAACCTGAGCATCGGTATTGACAGCAACGTACTCAACACCCTGTAAGCCTCTGGCAATCATGCTGCCAATTGCATTGCAACCACCGCCTCCGACTCCAACAACTTTTAGAACGGCAGACATTGGTTTTTCGCGATCGAGTGTGGCGAATTTTATCATGGATCCCTCCTGTGTTAGATTTTTTTTATAATTCATCAAAAAATTCCTGTACCCTTTTTACCAAGAGTTTTATTTTATTTTTTGCTTCTGTTTTCTTTCTTATCGATTGATAGTCGCTCGACTTTCCACCAGGTATTCCCCTTATTAAACCTGCAACGGTTGCAAACTCAGGACTTTCAATTTCATTTGATAAACCTTCACCGAATTCCTGTGGAACTCCAATCCTTGTTGGCAGACCGAAAACTTCTTCTGCGAGTTCCGGACAGCCTCGTAAAAGTGATCCGCCTCCGGTCAGAACGATTCCGGCTTTCACTTTATTCTTGTATCCTGCACTTCGTAATTCGTTGTCAATAATCGTGAATAGTTCTCTCATCCTTAAACTTATAATCTGAGTTAAAAGACTGATTGGAATTTTTGTATTTCCTCTTGCGCCAACTCCTCTTATGAGTATATCTTCATCTTTTATTATCGCAGTCTCCGTCGAGTAACCGTATTCTCGTTTTAATTTTTCTGCTTCTTCAGTAATAACTCCAAGAGATTCACGAATATCATTTGTAACCTGATTGCCGGCTATTCCGATTACCTTAGTGTACTTAATTGCTTTTTTATGATAGATAGCTATGTCAGTTGTTCCGCCTCCGATATCAAGTAAAACAACTCCGAGATCTTTTTCACTTTCTTCCAAAACAGAAGTGCTCGATGCAATCGGCTGAAGTATATAATCTTTAACTTTCAAACCGGCACGTTCAACGGATTTTTTAATATTCTGAATTGCCGGAATTGATGCAAGAACAACATGATTACTTGCTTCAAGTCTTGAACCCGACATCCCGATTGGATTTTCTATTCCAGGCTGATGATCTACAGAAAACTCTTCTGGAATGATGTGAAGTATTTGTCTGTCGGAAGGGATTCTTATTGTACGAACATCAGCTTCTAATCTTTCAAGATCTTTTTTAGTAATTTCCTTTTCATCACTACTTATCGTAACATAATTTCTGTGTCTTATGCTTGTTATATGTTCACCGGCACCACCAACGTTTACAAGATTTATATTAATCCCTGCCCGGTTTGTAGCAATGGACATTGCTTCTTTTATTGCTTCAGAAGTTTTACCAATGTTTGCAACAAGCCCTTTGTGCAAACCTTCAGAAGGTGCGATACCAAACCCGAGAACAGTAAAGTTCAGTTTTCCTTCTTCTTTTTCTGCAATTACGGCGCAAACTTTTGTTGTACCTAAATCTATTCCGGCTACTATTTCTTTTTTCATCCGTTTATTAATTCTGTATTTCTGTTTCCGATAAAAACTTTGTTTTTATATCTAAGGTCTATGTAATCTATTTGGGCTGAATAATTTTCGTCGTTCATAATTTTTTGCCAAACATCTTTCAGAACGAATGCTTTTCTTACTTCGTCATATTTTCCAAAAAGCACCGGAAATTGTAGTCCGGTGAATGTCAAAATCACATCTCCGCCTTGTCTCAGATTTATTTCAGCAAGATTTTTTTTAACATTTGAATCGCAAAAACTTATCGCATCAATGATTCTGAACGCAAAAACCAGTTCTTCCTGGTTTATCAGCTTTTTACCTTTCATTTTTAAATTTGAGATTAATGGTAAATCACTAATATTAGAGGGGGGGAAAAGCGGAAGTATCTCTTTGTCATCGGTTATGAGCTTAAGTTCGTTCTTTTGAAGCAGGACAGCCTTAATCTCTTTTTCCTTTACCTCGACCAGGATTTTGTTAACCCCATCGAATTCAACTTCCGCTTTTCTCAGGTAGGGATGTTTTTCAATTCTTGTTTTTACTTCTAGTAATGTTAATCCATTATATTTTGTAGAATCAATTAACCGTGCGAAACGCAGGTATTCGTCCGCAGGTAGCAGATTGTTACCTGACAATTCAATTTTCTCATAAACTTCCTGAACACTCGATTTGGAACCAGTCATCATCATATAAAAGATTCCTGTGATCAGTATCAGGAAAATGAACAGACCAAATAATTTACTTTTTCTATCGCTCATTTTTTTTCTTTCTTAACCATTTCAACAAATTTTTCTCCATACTTCCAGATGTCACCGGCTCCCATTGTTATAATTATATCGTCTTTTTTTTTCAACTCAAATAATTTTTCCGGGATTTTATTTTTATCCGGGATGTAATGCACATTCTTATGTCCAAACTTTTTTGTTATGCTTGATATCAACTCCCCGGTAATACCTTCTATTGGTTTTTCGCGTGCCGGATATACATCTGTGCAGATGAATACATCCGAATTGAGAAATGAACGTCCAAACTCCTGGTAAAAATCCCGTGTTCTTGAATAAAGATGCGGTTGAAAGACAGCTATCAATCTTCTGTCCCATCCTGCTCTTATTCCCTGTAATGTTGCTGAAGTTTCAGTTGGATGATGTGCATAATCGTCGAGAACAAGAATGTCGTTCTTATATTTTGTTTCGAATCTTCTGTAAACACCCATGAATTTTTCCAAAGCACTTTTTATTATTTTAAAATCTATTCCAAGCTCCATCCCTATTGTTACAGCAACAAGTGAATTTTTAACATAATGTTCACCAGGAATATTCATCTTTATATTTCCCAGCTCTTTTCCTTTATGAATAACAGTGTACTGACTATTAAACCCGTTAGTTTCAATATCAACTGCTCTTACATCAGCTTGTGCAGTTGTTCCATAAGTAAATATTGTTTTGTTAATATGGGGAATGATATCCTGCAATGCAGGCTCATCAAGACAAAGAACAACAAAACCATAAAACGGAACTTTGTTTGCAAATTCAATGAATGCAGCTTTTATATCATCAAGATCTTTATATGTGTCGAGGTGTTCACTTTCCAAAGTTGTCAAAGCAGCAATAGTTGGTGTAAGCCTGAGAAAAGTTCTGTCAAACTCATCAGCCTCAACAACTATAAATTCTCCATTACCAAGCCGTGCGTTCGTTCCTCCTAGTCCGCTCAATTTTCCACCCACGATAATAGTGGGATCGATTCCACCCTCTGTCAGAGTCAATCCCACCATTGATGTCGTAGTAGTTTTACCATGCGTGCCCGCTATCCCAATTCCATATTTCATTCTCATTGTTTCAGCCAGCATTTCAGCTCTTTTGATTATCGGAATATTTCTTTCCGATGCTGCTTTTACTTCAGGATTTTCCGGTATTACTGCTGAGGAATAAACAAGTACATCTACATCTTTAACATTTTCAGGAGAATGTCCTTCATAAATTTTTGCACCAAGTTCATCAAGTCTTTTTGTAACTTCTGTAAGATGTAAATCAGATCCTGAAACTTCGAATCCCTGGTTTAAAAGAATTTCAGCGATTCCGCTCATACCGATTCCACCAATGCCGACAAAATGAATTTTTTTAATGCTCTTAAACAATTTTTTTATCTACTTTCGATTTGAGTTCTTCAATTCTTAATAAAAGTTCATCCTGGTTTTCATAATCTGAAAACCTGATTATTATTGGTCTTATTTTGGAATTAATTTTCAATCTTGCAGTTCTGAATGCAGGAGAATTAACAGCTCTCGCCTGTCTTGAGAATCTTATTCGTTTTATTGATTCAATTTTTATTTGTTTTGATTTGAACCGGTCAGCAAACACAATCCCATCATCAGAAACTTCGATGTACATATTCCTTATCAAATTGTAGAACAAAGCTGAAACTGAGACGACAAGTATGATTGCCAGCAAATACAAAATCGGATCGCGTGTAATGAGTGTAAATGAATCTTCAACAAATTTTCCTCTCACAACTCCGTAGAGGATTAAAACAACAAAATAGATTATGGTTGATTTATAATAGAAAGACATATTGTATTTGAAGATTCTTCTTTTTTGTTCTCCGTTATTCATACAGCCTCAGCAAATTTTATCGCACTCTGTGCAATCAATTTTGCAGCATCGGGTTTTGCCAAGCTTAGTGCATTATTTTTCAGCGAATTAATTTTTTCTGTTGAGCCGAGAATATCTGATACGCAACTGATGAATTCCTGTTTTAAATTATTTTCTTCAATAAGGATAGCAGCATTCTTATCTGCCAGCGATTTTGCATTGTAGTACTGATGATTCTCAGCAACATTTGGAGAAGGTACCAATATTGCCGGTATTCCGAGGTTCAACAACTCTGCGATCGTCGTTGCTCCAGCTCTTGCCAGTATTAAATCACAAGCAGAATAAGCTGAGTTCATATCTTCAATAAAATCATAAACTTTAATGTTCTCAGAGTTAAGATTTTTATAACCTTCATAATAATTTTTCCCTGTCTGCCAGATTACCTGGAAATTATCGTCATCAACTATTTTTGTGTTTGCTGACATTGCTTCATTTATAGTTTTAGCTCCCAAACTTCCACCAAGAACTAACAGAGTTTTTTTTTCAGCTGACAATCCGAATTTTTTTAATGCATCTGACTTCAGCATTCTACCAAGATTTTTTCTTACAGGATTTCCGGTTATGTGATGAATTTTTTCTTTTCTTAAAAATTTCTTTGAAGCTTCAAAGCTCAGATGAATTTCATCGGCAAACCTTTCGAGCAGACGTGTTGTTACACCCGGATAACTATTTTGTTCAAGCAGAATTATTTTTGCACCCATAACTGAAGCAGCCCAGACTGCCGGTCCTGCAACGTATCCGCCTGATCCAATCGCTACTTTTGGTTTATAGGAAATATTAATTATCAGTGACTGAATTACCGATACAAATAATTTTAAAGGGAATAAAAGATTATCTAAACTAATTCTCCTTGAAAATCCTTTTATCCAGATTGATTTAAATTTAAATCCGAGTTTTGGTACAACTTTACCTTCAATCTTATTTTTCGTTCCGATGAATAAAATATCTGCCTCAGGTTTTAATTCTTTAATCTGTTCAGCAACTGCAATAGCGGGAAAAAGATGTCCGCCTGTTCCGCCGCCTGCAAATAAAAACCTGTATTTTGTTTTAATATCGCTCATCCTTTAATTCCTCTGCCTGACTTCATATCATTGACATAAACAACACCGTTCTGACGAAGATGACTTGTGAAGGCTATGTTGATTAATATTCCTACGCTAATGCAAAGAAAGATGAGTGAAGTACCGCCATAGCTGATAAAAGGTAATGGTAAACCTGTCGTCGGAAGTACACCGGTTGTTACTGCAACATTTACAAATGCATAAAGCACAATTGATATCGTTATTCCAAAAGCAAGCAGCTGACCGAACCTGTCTTTAGCTTTCTTTGCAACAACTATTCCTGCAACTAATAAAACCAGGTATGCGATCAGAACTATTATTGAACCAATCAATCCCAACTCTTCACCAAGAATTGCAAAGATAAAATCACCGTAAGCTTCAGGCAGAAAAAGATTATTCTGCATGCTGTTGCCGATTCCAACTCCAAATATTCCTCCGCTTCCAAGGCTGTAAAGCGCCTGCTTTACCTGGAAGTTCAAATCACCACCATTAATTACTGAGCCAATGAAAGAAAATATTCTTGATCTTGAATGAGGAAAAAGCATTGCTGCCATCCCAATGACTTTTCCGCTTAATAATAATGAAAAGAGTATATGCTTTAATTTTGCACCACCGGCATATATGAGAGTTAGTGAAATTAATATTAACATAACCCCACTGCTTATGTTCGGCTGTAATAAAATCAATCCAGAAATAATCATTATCCAGATGAACAGGTAAAGAAAGCCATGACGATAATTGTCTATCACATTTTGTTTATCTTCAAGCAGTAATGAGAGATGAATAATTAATACGAGCTTTGCGATATCTGCTGGCTGAATTGTAAGGATGCCGATGTCTAACCATCTTCCGGCACCTTTAATATTCGGTGCAAAGAGTAACGTGACAATAAGTAAAATGGTTGTTACGATCATTGCATGCTTGCTGAGAGGTTTGTAGTATTCATAAGGAATGAAAGCAAAAGCGATGATAGCAGCAATTCCCAAAAATACTTTGAAGAGATGTGAGTTAAATAGATAAAAAGCACTATCGAATTTGAATACACTGTATGTGCTGCTTGCACTCATAACTATTATCAAACCCAGCAGCATGAGTACGAACGAATCAAAAAATATTGTAAGTCCTAATTTTTTCATTTCAGTTTGTTTACAGCCTCTTTAAAAACTTTTCCGCGATGCTCATAATTATTGAACATATCAAAGCTTGCACAAGCAGGAGATAGTAATACAACATCTCCGCTTACTGCTTCACTTCTTGCATCTTTTACAGCATCTTCCAGTAATTTTTTAGTTTCGACTTTTACATCCTTGTTAAAGAAATTAAAAATTTTTTCTGCTGATGAACCAATAGCATATATTTTTTTCACCTTCGAGATGACCAGATCTTTAATTTGCAAGTAATCATTTCCTTTATCCTGTCCACCAAGAATTAAAAGAATTGGCTCATCAAAACTTTTTAATGCATACCAAACAGAATCGACATTTGTTGCTTTTGAATCATTTATGTATTTCACTTTATTTATTTCCCGTACAAGTTCAAGGCGGTGCTCAACGCTTTCAAATGTTTGAAGTCCTTTTAAAATATTTTCATTATCAAGATTGAATGCTTTTGCAGCACAAATAACCGCCATTGCATTTGCAAGATTATGTTCACCTCTGATTTTAATATCATCTCTCGAACATCGGAAACTTTCTTTTCCATCCTGCTTGAAAATCACATTATCGTCAGAATAAAAACAACCATCTGATTGTTCTTCACTCAATGAAAAGAAAAGAGAATTACTTCTATAATTACCTAAATAGTTCATCACTGTCTGGCTATCTTTATTCACTATCAGGAAATCATCTTTGTTCTGATTTTTATAAATCTTCTGTTTCGACTCAGCATATTTTTGAAGACTGTTTTCATACCTGTTTAAATGATCAGGAGTAATATTTAGAATAAGTGCTGCTGCAGGTTTAAATTTGTCAATGAAATCCAGCTGGAAACTTGAAACTTCAAGCGAAACGAATTCGCCTTCTTTCACATCAAGAGCAATTTCACTAAATGCAAGTCCGATATTTCCTGCAACGTGTGTTTTGTATCTGCATTGATTAAAAACATGACCGCACAAACTTGTTGTCGTAGTCTTTCCATTTGTACCTGTAATTGCGATTATTTTTCCTTTGCAATAATGATAGGCGAGTTCAATCTCACTGATCAGTTTTATTCCTTTAGTACGTGCATTCAATATGAATTCAGAATCGTTGGGGACACCCGGACTGATTATCATCATAGCTGCATCATATACTCTGTCCGAGTGGCCCCCGAATTCGTACTGAATATTTTCATTGTGTAGTTGTTTCAAATATTCCATAAGTTTTTCTTCAGGGCTAAAATCACTTACAAAGGGAATTCCACCCATTTTCTTTATAAGTTTTGCCGCACCGATTCCGCTTCTTGCTGCGCCGATCACAGATATTTTTTTCCCTTCAACTTCAATCATCTTATTTTGAATGAAACCAAGCTTACAATCGCAAGAATGATTGCAATAATGTAAAACCGGACGACTATTTTCGGTTCAGACCAGCCCAGCATTTCAAAATGATGATGGATCGGAGCCATTTTAAAAACTCTTTTCCCCTGCCCGTATTTCTTTTTGGTGTACTTGAAATAAGTTTTCTGAATAATGACAGAAAGTGTCTCCATAAAAAACACACCACCAAGAATCGGAATGAATAATTCCTTCTTTATTAATACAGCGAGGATACCGAAAGCACCACCAAGAGCAAGTGAACCAGTATCACCCATAAAAATTTGTGCTGGATAGGAATTGTACCACAGGAACCCCAGTGAAGCTCCGACAAGTGCAGCAACAAAAACTGTTAATTCACCTGAGCCCGGCAGATGAATTATATTCAGGTAATCAGAGAAGATTGCATTACCACTAACGTAACTCAATATTGCCAATGCGATCATCACTATCGCAATTACACCAATCGCAAGCCCATCTAATCCGTCAGTTAAATTCACTGCATTGGATGTGGATGTGACAATAAAAATTACAACAGGTATATATAAAAATGAGAGATCGAGATTAACATTCTTTAGAAATGGTACTGTTGTTAATGAATTATAATTTGAAAATTCAGGAGAAAAGTAAATAACTACTCCAACTATTAATCCGATAATGAATTGACCGAGAAGCTTATATCTTCCAATCAAACCATTGGGATACTTTTTAACTACTTTCAGATAATCATCGAGAAAACCAACAAGACCAAGCCAAACTGTTCCGGCAAGTATTAATATTATATATGTGCTTTTTAGTTCAGCCCATAGTAAAACCGGAACTACAACAGAAAGAACAATTATTATTCCCCCCATTGTTGGTGTACCTGCTTTAGACCAATGTGTTTTAGGTGCATCTTCTTTTTTTGCTTCACCGATCTGCTTTCTTTGCAGCATACGAATGATCTTCGGACCAAGATAAAATGCCATGAAAAGCCCGGTGATAGCTGCTAAAGCCGATCTGAAAGTCAGGAACCGGAAAATATCGAATCCCGGTGGCTGATAAATCTTATTTATGTAATCAAACAAATAGTATAACATTAGTTCATTGTTTTCATTTTTATTTCTGAAACAAAATCTTCCATTTGCATACCTCTTGAACCTTTTACAAGTATAACAGAATCTTCAAGTTCAAGGTTTTGGATAAATCTGTTCAGCTGTTTTCTATCCGAAAAATGTTTTTTTGTAATTACTTTATCATCAAGATCTTTATTAAGAAGTCTCACAGCTTTACCAATTGTGTAAACTTCATTTATTCCGGATTCCATAATTACATTTCTCAAATCACGATGAAGATAGATAGTATTTTTTCCCAGCTCGAGCATATCACCTAGAAAAATAATTTTTCTTTTGAACGATTTTATTTTCCCCGTCAGCTTTATTGAGTTTTTTGCAGAATCAGGATTGGAATTATATGAGTCGTCAATCAGAATAAAATTTTTATACTTCTGAACGGCTAATCTCCCTGCAGGAGATTTTAAACGACTTACTGCATTCCTGATTTCTGAAAATGTTAATCCTGATTCCAAACCAACCGAACAAGCTGCAAGAAAATTCCCGGCGCTCTGTTCACCATAAAGTGGAAGTGTGAATGAATTGCTCTTCTTTCTATAACTGATTTCTATTTCCGGTCTGCCATCAAGTGTAAATGATTTTATTTTCCCTTTAAAATCTGCCTTTTCATTAAATCCATATTTAATTTGAAACCCTTTTTTTGAATGTTTCTTTCTGATGATCGGATCATCATAATTTAGAAACACTTTGCCATTGTTCGATAAAGTTTCATTGAATAAAAAAGATTTTTCCTTCCACACACCGTTCTTTGTTTTAAGAAATTGCAGATGCGAATTTCCTATGTTCGTTATCAGGCTGTAATCAGGTGAAAGTATACTAGCAGTGTAAGCAATCTCGCCAAAATGATTTGTACCGAGTTCTGCAACAAGGAACTCGTGTGTTTCAT
>JANWIS010000102.1 GCA_025449775.1 Ignavibacteriaceae bacterium | reverse complement strand
ATTATTTCACCGTCGTCATTTCCGAAGATAAACAGACTGTCATTCATTGCCGGAGAACTTCGTGTCGGTTTTCGAGTATGCGTTTCCCAGATTTTTTGGCCGGATAAATTGTACCTGAAAGCTGCACCAATTTCGGTTGTGAAAAGAATATCATTACTGTCTGAAATCATTTGTGTAAGAACTCTGCCAGGAATTTCAAAAAGTTCAAGTTCTTTGCCATCGAGATAATTATAGAAAACCAGTTCAGTCAGATTTTCCTTTTCAAGTGCTACAGGAAAAACAACTTTGCTCCGATACACAATTGGAGTTGAATGGACACTTCCACTACTATATTTGAGTTTACCAATTTCCTCCCCATCTTCAATAGCATAACAAAATATTCTGCCTGAAAGATCATTTACAAAAACAACATCATCGTAAACCGAAACCGATGAGTTAGGATAACTGCCGTATGAATCATTTTCCCATTTTAAAACTAATGAGTCGGATATTTCAATCGGTACATAAAAAATTCTGCCGGAATTTTTACCGAACATCTGGTACGGATTTTCATCAGGCTTAGTTGAATATTTAATTACGGATCTTGCACATCCGGCAATCAATATTAACAAAACAACAGAAACTATTTTATTTTTTAAAAGTCCCATCCGAAAAAGAATTGATAAAACAAACCATTCTGAAAAGTTGTGAAATCATTTTCAATTTTTTTACCCATATCATATCTCAAAGTCAGCACACCAAATAAATTTAACCTGAATCCAAATCCAACAGAGCCAAGTGTCGTAGTATATTCATCATTCCAGGCTCCACCCATATCATAAAAAATTGCACCTCTGATACCAAAAAATCCGAGATTGAAAAATGGAAACCTGATACCTAACTGCTCAATTAATGGGAAACGGAATTCGAGTGAAGTCAGCCAGATTTTCTCTCCACGAATTCCAAATCTTGGCCAGCCTCTCAAATCCCAGCTTCCACCGATGTAATAAAATCGTGCTTCTTTTCCTTCATTGTAAAATATTGCGGCTCTGAATGCGAGAAGTGTAGTTAAAGCAAATCTTTGATAATATCTGTAATCACCGATTATAGAGAAATAATTTACATTGCTGTACTTTATATCGCTTGTGTAACCTAAATTGACCAAGGCGCGAGTTCCAGCAATTGGACCTGTCGATCCCCAGATTGAATTATCCATTACCCATCCAAGAGTATTGGTGAACAGTAAAGCCTTTCTTTCTTCAACATTAGGGATGACTTCCTTATTTGAATTTCTGAGTGTCAGCGTTGATTCTAATCTCTGAAATTTTGAAACCGGATAACTTAAAAGAAAAGACCCGCCGAAACTTCTTTCATAATAATATTCATCCACATCGCTGTAATCATAAACCTGACCGCTGAGATGAAATATTCCAAATCCATAATTTACTCTGCTGGCAAAATTTATTTTTTGAAGAATCAGGTTGAAGCTATTTAGAATTTCACTCTGGACTGTGGCACTATTGTAAATGAGAAAAACATACCTGTCATCACCGAGCAGATCGCTAAATGAAAGCACTGCACCACCCCTTGTTCCAAATACAGGATCAGCTGCAACTACGCTTTGTGCAAAGTCAAGTGAATATTCTTTATCGTATTCTACTTTTTTCTTTTCTGGCGGAAGTTCTGCTATTTTCGCCGACCAGGTATCAAGTGCTTCTTCGATTTTCATTTCTATCGAGTATATTGAATCGTTTTCGGAAGGCTGATGATTAAAGATATAAAGACCGAAAGAATATTTTTCGAAACCGGAAAAAGCTATATGAGTTGAATCGATGTAAACAGGACTGAAAACACTTGAGATAAATTCTGAAATCTTGTTAGCCTTGCTGCCGAACTGACCTGAGTCTATTGGAATTTCGTAAAGGTTCCGTACTCCGTTTAGTTCTGATGTAAATAATAATATATTTTTATCGGGCGAGACAGCAGGTGAGAAATTATTTGTATTGAGGTAAGTTATGTAATTAATATCATGGTTATTAAGGTTTAGAGAAAACAAATTATACTTTTTTGAGTACTTACCTCCTGTCCTGTCTGAACTAAAAATTATTTGTTGATCATTCAAACCAAAGACCGGATCTTTATCATCATAGTAATCATTCGTAACCCGGAATAATTTATCTTCAACAAAATCATAAATAAAAATGTCACTGAAACCTTTCCTATCAACAGCATTAAAAACAACCTGTTTACTGTCAGAAGAAAATTTCGGTGAGGTAATGAAAACTAGATTATGATTCTCATAAGTTTTTATAATTCTTTCTTCAGCAATTGAATAAAAATGGATTGCATCACTCCCTCCTTTTTTGGTATTAAATACTAACAAACCATTATTGGAAACATCTATTGAGGATTGAAACAAATGAAAAGATTCAAGCTCTTCTGTCTGTTCACCACGAAGTATTAATTCAGGAGAATCAATCGGATAATATTCGTGAGAAATTTCGATTCGATAGATTGAAGAATAGCCATCTCTGTTCGCAACAAAATAGAGGAAATGCCTGTTCTGGTACTTAACGTAAATTGGGGTAAAATTAAATCCGTCTTCAGTTATTTTCAGCGAACCAAATTCTGTTGGATAGCTTGATTCCATCAATGGGTAATATTTTTTTCTGAGCCAATAATTCCATTCAGCATCAATCTGTTCAAATGATTGTTTGAAAGTTGTTTCAAGAACTTCGTTAAACGTGCTATACATCCAAAAATTATCAAGGAGCAAAGCGATTTTTTCCCGTCCATATTTTTCAGCAGCAAATTCCAGGAAATTCTGTCCTTCTTTATACATCAAAAATGAACCGAATATACTGTAAATATTTTCCAGACTGACAAAATAATTGTTTAAAACTGCATCACGTATAAGCATTTCAGCTTGTGCATCCCATTCAGTTGAATAAAATTCAGCAAGACCTTCAACAAACCAAAGTGGAGGTAATTTATTTGTCGGAATTCTGTGATCTCTCAGAACTCTGTAAACTTTATTCGTCATAAAAACGTGAACTAATTCGTGCCGGATAACATGTCGGAAATCGTGCAATGAACCATTGCTTGGCAACACAACTCTTCCTTTAAGAAATTCAAAAAATCCTCCGACGCCTTCCGGAATAAGTCCGGGAGTTGTATTTGTCTGTTGGAAATCTGTTGATGTATTATAGAAAATCAACGGAACTCTGCGAGTGACCAAGTGATTCATCTTCACTTTTAATTCTTCATAGACTTCTTCAGCATAAGCTGCACCGATTTCTGCGATGAACTCCATCTCGCCATAATAATAAATATCAAAATGTTCGGTAGTTAAAATTTTCCAGTCGAAGTCTTCATAGTGAACTTTATTCCGTCCGAAATAAAAAAACTGGGCAGATGTAAAATCAGTAACAAGAAATGTCAGTATTGGAAGGATCAGAAATATTTTTTTTGTACCAAAGAAGTACTGAATCATAAATCCGGATAATAGTTTGTTAAAAACTGAGTGGAACCCGGTACAGAAACTAAGCCAGACTTTTTTTCATTTCGTGAATGAAATCAATCTCTGACGGATCAAATCCACGCAGTACAGCTAAGTAAAAAGATATCCAATCACATAAGAAAATCAAATCCATAATTCGTACCTTTCTGTGCTCTTCATTGCTGTGGAGATTAATAATCTCAGCTTTTTTACTCTCAATAAGTTCTTTAAGAACAATAAATCTTTTCTTATTCTGCGGATGGTAGTCTTCATCATTCAGATAAATTACTTTTACATTGAACTGTTTTTCACTAAAAGTTTCCCATCCGATTATTTCGTTATGATTCATTTCAGGAAGGATATGTTGGAATGCATGAATTTTTGAGTTCTCATTGAGCTGGCATTTAAACCTGTATCCTGTTGAAGAAAGAAATTCTGATGAATAAATAACCGGAATAAATCCGATAAGGTTTTCTGCTGCCTGAATTGCAATATTTTTTTCTGAAGAGAATTCTTCACCTCTCTTCTTCCACAAATCAATAACCTGTTTTACAATTTTATCATCATCAGAAAATCCAAGCACATTCGTAAGTTTTAAAACAGAGAAAAAACTTAATCCTAATGCATATCTCGGCTGAAACCCGTCTATAATTTTTATTGCAGGAACTTTATTTTTAACTGCTATATCAAGAATTTTTCCTCCGGAAGTAATAACAACGATGCTGCAATTCTTTTTCAAGGATTGTTCAATGCATGAAATCGTTTCTTCAGTATTTCCGGAGTATGATGAAATTATTATAAGAGTGTTCTCGTTAACAAAAGCAGGAAGATAGTAACCTCTTACAACATTAAAAGGAAGATTGATTTCGGTCGATAAGAAATCGTTCAAAAGATCTCCGCTGATTGCCGATCCACCCAAACCGCAAAATACAATGGAAGAAAAATTTTTATTCTTCAGACTTGAAAGTTCAACTTTATTATTCCAGGCGTATTCAACTTGCTTATACGTGTCTCTAAGAACAGTGAATTGATCCTGTGTATCGTACTTGCTTATAAAATCTTTTATCTTCATAAAGGTTAAATGATTTGACGTGTTCTTGTTATTTTATTTTTGGTGAAGAATTTTTCAATCGTTTCTTTGATCTCAACTTCGGTTGGAAGAAGCAAACATTTATCTGAAAGCCTCTTTGCTTTTTTGTAATCACAACTCCTTATTATTCTTTTTGCATATGGAATTGTTGAAGGAGATAAGCTCAGGCTTTCTAAACCGAGACCGATAAGCAAAGGCATTGCGAGCGTATCTGCAGCCATTTCACCGCAAAGACTGACCGGCTTTTTTGCTTTTCTGGCCGCACTGACAATATTTTTTAAAGTTCTTAATATAACCGGACTGAATTCCTGATAAAGTTTTGAAACAAGGTCATTTCCCCTGTCAACAGCCATTAAATACTGAATGAGGTCATTTGTCCCGATACTAAGAAAGTCAACTTCATGTGCAAACTCTTTAGCCATCACAGCAGCTGCAGGAACTTCAATCATAATTCCAACCTGGATATCTCTATCAAATTTTATTTTCTCATTCCTGAGTTCTTTCTTACATTCTTCAAAAATTTTTTTCGTCTCCCGGATTTCCTCAATTGTACTTACCATCGGCAGCATCAGTTTAATATTTTTATTTACGCTAGCTTTAAGTATTGCTCTAAGCTGGGTTTTTAGCATTGAAGGATTTTCCAGCAACAGCCTGACACCTCTTAATCCTAAAAACGGATTTGGTTCCTGGAAATCAAGAAACCTGAATTTATCACCACCGATATCAAAGACTCTGATAGTAATTGATTTTGGATAAATTCTTGATGATAACTTTGAATAAATTGTTGTCTGTTCATCTTCTGATGGAAATTCACCAAGCTCATTTAATATCTGTTCAGATCTGTACAAACCTATTCCGTTTGCACCGCTTGTAACAACCACATCAATCTCTCCGGAAACATCTACGTTTGCATACAACTTTATTTCTTTTCCATCTTTTGTTACAGCTTTTTTATCCTTAAGTTCTTCGAGTTCTTTTTGAAGCTTGAGCAGTCTTTTTCTTTTATCGGAGAAGAAAGCCTTTTGTTCTTCGGTTGGCTTTATAATTACATATCCATAAAATCCATCAACTACAACCTCATCACCGTCTTTTATCTGGTTTGTTGAATTATGAGTACCGACTACGGCAGGAATATTTAAAGAGCGGGAAATAATTGCGGCATGTGAAGTGAGTCCTCCATGATCAGTCACGAATGCTAATACTTTATTTCTTGAAAGAAGAATTGTATCAGCTGGAGTAAGAGTCTCGCTCACAACAACAACATTATGATCAATTTTAGATTCCCATCTTCGCTTCTGAAGATTCCTGATTATACGTTGCTTTATATCTTCAATATCAAGAGCTCTTTCCTTCATGTAACTTTCGTGCGACAGAACCATTTTACTCTGATATTTTGATATCTCATCATCAACTATGTATTCAGGCGACTTTTTTTCCGTTTCAATTCTCCGAACAATTTCATTAAGCAAAATCGGGTCATCAAGGATCATTAACTGAGCTTCAAAAATTAATGCACGAACTTCACCCATCATTTCTCTCGCAACTGCAAAAATCTTAGTCAGTTCTTTCTTTGATTTTGCAATCGCTTCAGTCAGATCATATTTTGCTTTTTCGATATCTTCAACATCTTTATTGCTTATCTGGAGTTTTTCTTTTGTGTAAAGGTATGCTTCACCGATAATAATTCCGGGTGCAGCACCAATTCCTGCAATCTTATTTTCGGCTCCACGATATATTTCTTTAAATGATTTCAAAGTTCGTCAAATCCTCTTTCGAAATATTCTATTATCTCTTTTGCCGCTTGTTCTTCATCTTCACCATTGAATGATAAGATAAGCTCTGCACCTTCTTCAGCAGCCAGAGTCATTACACCAATAATACTTTTTCCGTTAATGTTCATACCATCACGTGAAATATAGAAATCGCATTTATATTTTGCAGCCAGTTTGACTACAGTTGCAGCAGGCCGTGTATGCAACCCGGCTTTATTAATTATTTTAACAGTTCTTTCAATCATTATTTTGTTCTGTGGATTAAAGAATCAGCAAGCCATCGAAATATTTTACTGTCCGAGCTGTTAAACGGCTTTAAAGAATCCAAAGCTTTCCTGCTATAGAACATAATTTCCTTCTTCGCTTCATCGAAAACACCAAGCTTTTGATAAAGCTGTTTATAGCCGGAAACCTGGTTAAGTCTGATTCCTTTTCTCTCAATTACTTTCAATAATTTTTTTTTGTCTTCACCTCCTGATTTTTCAAGAGCAACAAGAAAAGGAAAAGTTTTTTTACCTTCGACAAGATCTCCGCCAATAGTTTTTCCAAATTCCCTTTCTTCAGCGATAATATCCAGCAGATCGTCCTGTATCTGGAACGCAATTCCAAGATTCAATCCATAACTGCCCAAAGATTTTATGAGTAAATTATTTCCTCTTCCAAGAAGTGCACCCACCTTACAACACATTTCAGCCATCGCAGCAGTCTTTTTTCTGATCATTAAAATATATTCATTCAGCGGAACATTTTTTCTCAATTCAAATTCTGTATCCATGCTTTGACCTTCACAAACTTCAATCAGTCCTTTTGTAAAAGAACTAACAACTTCTTTTGCGTTACCGTCACAATCTTTTAACAAGTATTCATATGCAACTGAAAGAAGGCTATCACCGGTGAGAATTGCTGTACTATTATCATACTTTTTATGAAGAGTTAATCTCCCTCTTCTTATATCTGCATGGTCCATGATATCATCATGAACAAGCGTAAAGTTATGAAGCATTTCAACGGCTGCTGCTGCGTTGTATGCATTATTAAAATTTCCTCCAACAGCTTTTGCAGACAAAAGAACAAGCAGCGGTCGTAATCTTTTTCCTTTACTGCCCAAAATATATAATCCCGGTTCATAGAGTGAAGCCGGTTTTCTTTTTTTCAGTGCTGATGAAAGAATTTTATCAATTTTTTTTCTTTCAGTTTCGTAGAGCTTTATAAAGTTTTTATGTTCTATCAATAAGAAAGTTCTCTCCGAATTAATTTTTTCTTTCGTAAATCTTTGAGTGAATTTGACCCGGTAAGAAACATAATTTTTTTAATTGTACCAAACCAGCCGGTAATCAAATCTTTTACTCCTTCGGTACCATTACTATCCAGTTCTTTAAGAATAATTCTTGCAGATGCAATATAATCGGCACCAAGCGAGAATGCTTTTGCAGCATCAACCCCTGAGTTAATTCCACCGGATCCTATTAAAATAAACTTATAATCATTTTTAAGTCTTACATTCTCTTTCAGACAAAATGAAGTAGGTAGTCCCCAATCCCAAAAATAATCATCAGTTGCTTTTTTATTTCTAAGCATTTCAATTCCAGCCCAGCTTGTTCCGCCTGCACCGGCAACATCGATTCCTTTAACTCCGGCATCAAGCAATTTTTTTGATGATCTTCCGCCAATCCCGGACCCAACTTCTTTGACAATTATAGGAACCTGAATTTCTTTTACAAGTTTTTTTATGCTTTTAAGTAATCCTTTGAAATTCGGTGTGCCTTCCGGCTGGATTAATTCCTGCAAAGGATTTAAATGAATTACAAATGCATCAGCTTCAATTAGATTAATAAGGTTTTTTATCGGGTCCATTGATTTCAATTTTATAAGTTCAGCTGCACCAAGATTTCCTAATACAGGAACTGATTTCGCATTCTTCCTTATAATCTGATAACTTTTTCTGAAATTTTCGTTTTCCAGTGCTTGTCTTTGGCTACCGACTCCAATTGGTATTTGTAATTCCTCGGCAGCTATTGCAAGCTGTGCATTTATATTTTCCGACTCACTGCTTCCACCAGTCATACAAGAAATCAGGAACGGATAGTTTATTTTCTTTTTAAAAAAAATTGTTTTGAATGTTATGCGGTCAATTTCTACTTCAGTAGTAGCATCATGAATAAAATCATACTGTTCAAAACCATTCGCCTTTGTTTTAAAGGAAACATCAGAATTCAGGCTTAGCTCCAGATGTTCTTTCTTCCTTTTTGAAGTCTGTTCTGATATTATGTTCATCTCTAATTTGAAAAATAAATTTGCAGTTGTTACAAATTATTGAATTTTAATCTTAAATTCTTTTAGTCAGGAACATGAGAAAAAGATTGGAATTCAATAAACTCTCTCTGGTTAATAAAAAGTTTATTCACTTTTATATCACCTCGAAGAGCGTTTGTTAGAATTAATTCGTCAGCTTTAATTAAATCTTCAATTCTCAGGCTCTTCTCAGAAACATCGGAGTTTGTAAGCATAAAATATTTTCTAAATATTCCTGGTAGAATTCCAGCGGTTGAAGGAGGTGTAAACCATGAGTTTCCTTTCCTTAAAAATATATTGCTTCTGCTTCCTTCAGTTACTTCTTCTCTTTCGTTAAGATATAATACTTCGTAAAATCCATCTGATTTAAAAATTGAATATTCATCATCATATAATTTCCTGTTAGTAGTTTTAAAATATCTAAAAGGATCTCCTGAGTTAATTCTGCTTTCAGAAATGATCATTGAAACTTCGTCATTTATTTCGGTGATATCTGATATTTCAATTTTAATTTCTCCCCACTTAGTTAAACTAAGCTTAATTTTTTTTACCACATTTTTGTCAAGAGTTAATATTGACTTCTCTAATTCAACGACAATATTTTTATAGTTGTATTTAAAAAGGAAATAATCAGACGCGATTTTCATCCTGTTAAGATGTTCTGAGATAAATTTTATTGAACCGTTTTCATACCTCATTGTTTCAAATATTTCAAAGTAATCAAGCTGATGTGTCAAGAAATTACTTTTTAATAACACTTCCTCATATTCTTTATTTGGATCGCTGTCCCAGACAATTCCTGATCCAAGTCCAATAACACCCTCACCGTTTGATTTGCTCAACGTTACCGTTCGGATTGCAACGTTCATCTTTATTTCTTGAGGAGTAATGAGACCAATTGAACCGGTATAAATATCCCGGTTTTCCTTTTCGATCTCATTAATTATTTCCATAGTTCGGATTTTTGGTGCGCCTGTAACAGATCCACAAGGAAATATGCTTTTAATTATTTCCCTGATTTTGGTTTTCCTTTTTAATCTACCTCTAACAGTACTCACTAACTGGTAAAGCGATTCATACTTTTCGGTTTTAAAAAGTTCAGGAACTGTTACACTTCCAAAATTGCAAATTTTTCCGAAATCATTTCTTATCAAGTCAACAATCATTACATTCTCAGCACGATCTTTTTCACTGGTGACTAATTCTTTTTCCAAAAGTGAATCAGAACTGTGATTCAATCCCCGGTGAATCGTTCCCTTCATCGGTTTCGATAAAATTCTTTTTCCTCTTTTACTAAAAAAAAGTTCAGGAGATAAGGAGACAATAAACTCTTCATCATTATTTATGATTGCTGAGTACCTGGCAGACTGATTGAAAAGAAGTTTTTGAAAAAGTAATGAAGGAGACCCGGAAAATTTAAATTTACCTTTAACAGTATAATTGACCTGATACGTGTCGCCTTCTTTAATATGCTGCTTGATTTTTTGTATATCGTCTGTGAATTGTGCCTCGGACTTGTTCATCCTGAACCCGGAAATTAAATACCCTGTCTTTGTGCGATCATCAAAAATAATTTTTGAGGATTTTAGTTTTCTTGTCCCGGACTCATCAAAGAAAACAAATTGTATCAGTTTTTTATTTTCATCCTTTAAAAAAACTTCGAGCTTTTGTTCAAAAAGAAATCCCGCTTCATAATTTATTAACGAATAACCGAAGTAATTTTTCTTAATAAGTTTTTGAATGAGTTTAAATGCGTAATCAAGATCATCTTTTTTATAAACAGAAACTATTTCAATCGGACGCAGGAGGAGATATGAAACGGCTTTCTTGTAATAGACAGGTGTATAAAAGAATCCCGAGTAAGGATGATCTTCAACTTGTTTTATTATTTCGGTGAAATTCATATTATTGTTCAACATCTTTTCAACCTAAGATAATTTAACTCAGTGTTGCAAGATAAAGAGTTTACTTTTTCGGAATAATCATTCTAGGAATCTTTTCATGCAAAAACCCCGTCTTTCCTTCTGGCAAATCTGGAACATGAGTTTCGGATTTCTTGGGATTCAGTTTGGCTTTGCACTTCAAAATGCAAATGTAAGCAGAATCTTCGAAACTTTAGGAGCAAGCGTTGATAATATTCCCATTCTTTGGATAGCAGCTCCGGTTACGGGTTTGATTGTTCAGCCGATAATTGGGCACATGAGTGACAGAACCTGGAACCGTTTGGGAAGAAGAAGACCTTATTTTTTAGTTGGTGCTATACTTGCTTCGATTGCAATAATTGCAATGCCAAATTCACCATCACTATGGATAGCTGCAGGAATGTTATGGATAATGGATGCATCAATAAATATTTCAATGGAGCCATTCAGAGCATTCGTTGGTGATATGCTTCCTTCCGATCAGCGAACTGCCGGTTTCGCAATGCAGAGTTTTTTTATTGGTACCGGAGCTGTTATCGCTTCAGCATTACCATATCTGATGACGAATTGGTTTGGAATTTCCAATATAGGTGCTGAAGGTGAAATTCCTGATTCAGTTAAGTTTTCTTTTTTATTCGGAGCAATTGCATTTTTTTCTGCTGTTTCATTTACAGTTTTTAGAACTAAAGAATATTCACCTGAAGAACT
>JANWIS010000101.1 GCA_025449775.1 Ignavibacteriaceae bacterium | reverse complement strand
ACCGCGACACCTGAATAACCCTTTTTCTCAGCAGAAAAAAAATAAGATTTATAATTGTTACAAAGCATGATCTCTTCTGCGAGCTGATTAGGTTGGGCTTTAGTTTCCTGTAAACAAAGAATATCAGGATCGTCTTTCGTCAGCCATTCCTGAAAACCTTTTTTCCAGATCGCACGGATTCCATTAACGTTCCAGCTAACTATTCTCATTTTGTTCTTTGCCATATCAATTTATTTGGCAGCAAGATAAAAAATAATTTATCTCCCATCATTAACAATCCAACAAACAAAAACCACCATATATGGAGTTGTATTCAAATTTAAACAACAGAATATTTGCATTCAATTTCAATCACTATATCGCCATGATTAATAACTGTTATGTAAAATCCATTAAACCCCCAACCTGACCGCCATGAGGCGGAAAAACTAACACAACACTCTTCTCAATTAAATAATGACTTAATTAAAATACTAAATCCAAATAAAATGAAATCAAAAATTATTCTTTTACTATTATTCCTTGCTTCATTCGCATATGAAGTATCTGCATTCACAATTATTATTCGTGGAGGAGGCGGAGCTAAAAGATACAAGGTCGTTGAAATGACCCGTGAAAAACTAAAATGCACAGGACAGGGATCGCTCTATTGTCCCCTTCTTTCATTTTTGGTTAATAGCAATGCTTCGGCAAGATGGTACGACCTTGGAGAAGTTGTTAATTACGTCGATAAACAAGTTTCAACCGGAATTAAAAGTGGTGATGAAAACTACAACAATGATTTACCGATTCGATGGGATATGCAGGACGAAGAAAATATTGAAATAACCATTGAAGAAAGCGGTGTCAGAGAACTGGAAAATACTGAAGAATAAATTTATTATTCCAGCCCGATATGACATACATACTTTCACAACTGCCTTTAAAAGCTCCCACTTAACTGTCAGGCTTTTTACTTTAATATCAATAAACTCTCTGAAATAAAAACCAATTTTTTAACCTTAAAAACAAAATCTAAAATGAAAACAAAAATTATTTTCTTAATGTTATTTCTTGCTTCAGTTGCATACGAAGCTTCCGCTTTTAAAATTATTATCCAGGGTGGTTCCGGTGGCAATAAATTTTACGAGGTTATTTTCTCCAATAATTATTTAAAATGCAAAGGGAGAGGCAACAATGAATGCCCGATTAATTTCGGCACTATGCAAAGCAGTTTAACAAAACAATGGTATGGCATGTCAGAAATCGTTGACTTTGTTGGGAAACAAATTGAAGCCGGCAATACCAGTGGCAGCGAAAATTACAACAACGATTTGCCTATTCGCTGGAATATGCAGGATGATGAAAATGTTGAAATAGATATTGAAGAATGTGGCATAAAAGGATTAGAAAAATATGAAACAGCCGAATAAAACAAACTGCAGAAGGTCTTTACCGGCCTTCTGCATTATTTTATTGTTGTCTTCAATTTGTTCTGGGCAGGATCATACTGAACTTTATTGTATAGCTGGCAAAAAATATACAACAGGTAAGAATTCAATTTCAGAATCATTCTCAAGCTATATTTCTCCACCGGTTGTATATTATATTACGGATGAAGACTGGAATGCGGAGTCACGAGACCTTTCATTGAATATGATAAATACTGAATCTGGAAAAAAAGATTCCTTTATACTTCATATTCCAACCACCATAATCATCAACGAACTTCCAGATATTTCCTTAAATTCTGACTACCTGATACTAACAGATGACGAACAATTCAGTCTATATCGATTTAAAAAATCAGGAAAGCAATTCAATTTTGTAAATGAAATTAAATTGCCAGAAAAATGCAGTGGTAAAAACGTAAAATATCTCTCAAAAAATAAATTTCTATTATACTGCTTTTACAATTTCCACCCTTCAGACAATACCTACAATTCGAATCTTGGAATTTATGATGCAGAAAAGGATAGCATAATCCGTTTCATTCATCCGGAAATGCCTTGCATTGGGTTTAGCCATTTTCCGAAAGAATGGTTAACTAATAATGACAACACAATTGCACTTGCAAGTCCATGCGGTTATAAAATAGACTTCTATAATTTTAATCTCGAACTAAAAGGCTCAATCAATCCACAGACTTCAGAAATTAAAAACTATCGTTCAATCGATAAAATATCCTTTGAAACGAGTCCTGATTTTATTCATCCAAAATTATTGATTGAGAAAATGCTTCTTTTAAAGGATACTGTTTCAAGGATTGAGAAAATTTACTTTGTTAATAATTCAACGCTGCTGGTAAGTTCAACAGGAAAAGATCTTGGCAATGATCAAAGAAGAATTGATCTGTGGGATATTGATCATAAACTAAAACCAGTTTTCTGTAATGCAAAAAACAGGATTGAAGTTCCTGTGAATGATACATTGGATCCGGAACATTTGCCTATACCAATAAACAGTTGTGATGATCTTGAAATTAAAAACAACATCATCTATGCTTTCAACAATGAAGATTACATTTCTGACAAAAAAATTAAAATGAGCGACTTTCTTCAATTAAAAAATCAATATTATGAAACGAATGACCCTATATATTCTATTCAGCAGTTTATACTTCCTCGTATTCCCGTTCACTAATCCGGGTTTGACAAACGAAACAACAAAAGTTAATCCGGATGTCTGGAAAAACCATTTACGTTCTGATTCATTCATTGATATAAGTAATACTCAATTTTATACAAATGAAAACAGGCTGGAACGATTAAATGAAAACAATAATTACATACTCATCCTGAAAAACACAAGAGGTTGCGCAGATTGTTTTAAGAGTATAAATAATTACATCCGGAATTTAAAATCACCCGGAAATATTCGCACTGCTTTAATCTCATTAGTTGATTCAACTTCACTTGAAAGAAAAAGAAATTTTTACTTTAATAAAAAGCTAATGCCTGACATCGATGAATATTTATTTCAATTTATCACCTCCGATGATCAGACTCTTTTTGAGCAATTCAAAACTAAATATACACCCGAAATAATTTTGGTTAAGAGTGGAAATATTATACATATCCCCTACCCTGAAATTTTTGAATTTCCCTCACTTGAAATATCAACTGCTACATCTAAAAAAGTAAATGAGTTTTTAAAATGAGATAACAGAAACTAAACTCACTAATCAGATGAGTGCAATACCCCGGCTAATTTTAATTATTTCGATAATCACCGGGTTTCAAAATGCCAATGCATATCCGGGTGGAAGTAAACAGGAATATGATTCAACAATAACAAACAAACAATTTCATTTCGATGGATTCCTGGCAACCTCATTAATTCTGAATAATAACTGGAAGGAAACAGATCATTCATCACTTATTTTTGCAGGGTCAATAAATATCTTCTTGAAAACCAAAGGCTCTTTAACTGAGAGACTATTAGAATTCAGGAGTGAACTTAACTATCAGAAATTCATTGATTCAATCTGGGTTAAAAATACGGATCGAATTTTCTTTTCTTCCATATGGACCCGGGGAAACAAAAAATATTTTCATCGCTCGGTAAATGTTATACTTAAAACTCAGATAACCGATACCTGGAAATATTCGCATGACAAAAGAAAATGGCAATCAGGACCCCTTGTTCCCTTCACTTTGATGACTGGATATGGATTGAACCTGTCGATGAGAAATGGTAACTACCTGAATGTTGCAATTGTCTCTGTTAAATTAAATTCAAAACCAAAAACCGACCGATTGCTACCGGATTTAAAAGTTGCGGCTTCGACAGATAAAGTAATAATCTATTCAGAATATGGTTTAAACATTCAGGGATTTTATAAGAAAAAACTTTCATCGCTGATTTATTTTGAAAATACAATTTCATTCTTTTCAAAAGGCTTCGATAAAAAAATGCTGACATTCGAAATCCAGAATATTATTGCACTAAAACCTTTTCGGCAATTTAAAATCAGGCTTACAAATGATCTGATATACGATTATCTGATCTCAGAAAAATTACAAAGCAGGTATGAACTACTGTTAGGTTTCAATTTTGAAAATAAACAATAAAAGGTAAATCATTTCAATTCAAGCTTCCTCAATTTCGGCAGCCAGACAGATGTGGCACCAACAGAAGCCAATGCAATTCCGCCACCAATAATTACTGAAGGGATAAGTCCCAATAATTTTGCAGCAAAGCCCGATTCAAAAGCTCCAATCTCATTGGAAGAACTTATAAACATCGTACTAACGGAAGCAACCCTTCCCCGCATTTCATCAGGGGTAAACATTTGCAATATGGTCGACCTGATTATCACGCTAACATTATCAAATGCACCGCTGACTGCGAGAATAAACATTGACAAATAAAAATTCCTGCTGATTGCAAAAAATATCATGCAAAGCGAAAAACATGCAACACATATCAACAATTTTTTCCCGGTATTTTTTAATGGTGGATGTTTAGTCATATATAAGGCCATAAGAACAGAACCTAAAAACGGTGCTGCTCTCAACAAACCAAATCCCTGTTCACCAACATTCAGAACCTCACTGGCAAATACAGGAAGCAAAGCTGTTGCACCTCCAAATAAAACTGCAATGAGATCGAGTAACATAGCTCCGAAAATCATCTGGTTGCCAAACACAAACCGAATTCCCTGCCTGATACTAACCATCATTCCTTCTTCGCGCAAGATTACTCGCAACGGTTGCGGAGTTACCCTTATCATTTGTATTAATCCGATAAGTAAGATTATCACAACTATTGAATAGGTTGTAAACTTTCCAAAAAATCCCAGGAGTAATCCTCCGCCGGCCGAACCAAGTACCACTGCGATGTGCCAGAAAGTCGAATTCCATGCCGATGAATTTGCATATGCTTCCCGAGGTACCACTTGCGTCATTAAAGGTAATTGGGCCGGACTATAAAATCCACGAAGCAAACCGACACTGAACATAATTGCATAAAATGGAATAGCGGTTAAAGATTCCGATGGGTGCTTTTCATAATGAATACTCACAGCCATCAATACTATGGAACAAAGTAATTGAGCAGCCATAACTATGATAATAATTTTTCGACGGTCCTTCCTGTCAGCTATGTAACCACCGTATAATGCAAAACCGACAGCAGGAATGGCTTCTGCTAGTCCGAGTAACCCTAATGCCAGGTAATCATGCGTAAGTTCAAAAACCTGCCAGCTGAGAACAACAAACTGAATCTGCAAAGCAAGCGTGAGCATAAACTTAGAAAAAATGAATCGCCTGAAATCAATGTAGCGAAATGCATGAAAGGAAGCTTCCTTTTGAATATACTCTTTGATCATCAATACAAAGAAAATCAGTAGATGGCTTTGTTTAATGATTTAAGAAAAAAATTATACACATTAATACTATTTGAAATTAGAACATGAAACTAAGGTTTTACCAGAAGCCATCTCTGTGAACCTCTGTGCCCTCCGTATCTCCGTGGTAAAATTTCCTGAAAACATCAGCCTCCTAATTCAGAAAGCTCCATCCACCTCAACGTCTTAACATCAACTTCATCAAGAATCTGCTGCATTCTCAAAGCCCATTCATTAATCTTTACATGATCTCCACTTCCGTTGCTTAACTTTTCTGTCAATGAAGATTTCTCTTCTTCCAATGCAGCAATTTCCTTTTCAAGTTTTTCGAATTCCTGTTTTTCTTTAAACGTGAATTTCTTTTTGGCAGGAACCTTTGCAGATTCCGCTGATTTTACATCAGCAGATTTTTCAGTCTTCGATTTTATTTCAGCTTTTTCCTTCTCTTCCATATCCAAACGATAATCAGAATATCGCCCATTGTAATCCTGAATTTTCCCATCGCCTTCGAAAATGAACAGGTGATCAACCATCTTATCCATAAAATACCGGTCGTGCGATACTACAACGAGACATCCTTTATAACTCATTAGGAAATCTTCCAGTATGTTTAATGTTAAAAGGTCGAGATCGTTGGTGGGCTCATCAAGTATTAAAAAGTTGGGATTCTTTATAAGTACTGTAAGAAGATGCAGCCTGCGCTTTTCTCCTCCGCTGAGTTTTGAATAGTAGGTGAAATGCATTTCGGGCGGAAACTGAAACAGCTGTAAAAACTGTGATGCTCTTACCTTGGTACCATCGCTTAATTCGATAACATCAGCAAAATCTTTTACTACTTCAATGACTCTTTTGTCTTCTGCAAGTTCAAGTCCCTGCTGAGAGTAATACCCAAATACAATGGTTTCCCCGGTATTTATTTTTCCTGAATCAACAGTTTCCTTTCCTGTAATCAGGTTTAAGAATGTAGATTTTCCTGCTCCGTTTTTTCCAACGATTCCGATTCTTTCTCCGGTCCGAAACGTATAATCAAATCCTTTCAGAATATGCAACTGATCAAAACTTTTATAAACCTTTTTCATTTCAATCACCTTTCCTCCTATTCGGTTCATCTTTACATCCAGGTTTATACCCTCTTCTTTTTTTCTACCCGTTGCTTTATCTTTCAGATCATAAAATGAATCGATGCGTGATTTTGATTTTGTACTGCGGGCTTTAGGCATTCTCCGCATCCATTCGAGTTCCGTACGCAAAAGATTTCTTGCTTTGTCTTTTTCCCTTTCCTGGTTGAATTCACGTTCTGCCTTCTTCTCGAGAAAATACGAATAGTTACCTTCATAAATAAAGATGGACCCATAATCGAGTTCAACTATTTTATTGGTAATGTTCTCAAGGAAATAACGATCGTGCGTAACGAGGAATACAGCAAGCTGTGAACGGGTTAAAAAATCCTCCAACCATTCAACCATTTCAACATCGAGGTGATTGGTCGGTTCATCCATCAACAGAAGATCGGCAGGATCAATCAATGCTTTTGCCAAAGCAATTCGTTTTTTCTGTCCGCCTGATAGTTGCCTCACCGGCCGTTCCAATTGATGAATATTCAGTTTGGATAAGATCTGTCTTACTCTTACTTCATAATCCCATGCTCCTGCATTATCAATTAATGTCGAAAGTCTCTGCAATTCGTTTTGTAATTCCGTTGTCGGATGCAGCTGCACTTTTTCAAGTACATCTTCGTATTGACGCATAAGCTGAACAGAGGGATTGGCATCATCAAAAATAGTTTCGAGAACAGTTTTTGCCGGATCCATAAAAGGTTCCTGCTCGAGGTATTCAATCTTTATGTCCTTACGAAAAGTAACAAGACCGCTATCCGGTGTGTCTTTACCGGAAAGAATACGCATCAACGTTGATTTCCCGGACCCGTTTTTTGCGATCAACGCAATTTTTTCGCCCCTGGAAATTCCAAAGCTGATTTTCTCAAATAGTATTTTTTCGCCGTAGGATTTAGTAAGATTCTCTACTGATAATATGTTCATGTGGTGATTTACTTCCCGGTTTCTTAAGGAAATTTAATCCTTAGCACCCTTTTCACCTACAAAATGATCGGTGGTATATTTAAATAAAACATTAAACGTTGTGAGAGAGCCATAACAACGGGTGATATACTGCTGCAAGTTCAACTTATCTTCTTCTGAAAGTTTTTTATTGCTGTTAATATGTTGCTCCAGCACTCGAAGCCTGTCTCTTAACATTACTATCTTACTAAAGAAAACGTCGATAGGAACTTCTTTTGATTTTAAAGAAGTGTCGCCCGGAATCATAGTTACTTTTCCTCCAATCCACTTATTTCCCAACTCAACTCTTTCCTGTAAATCTGAATATTTCCGGATTACATTCACGAGGAGAACTTCAATATCGGCGAGGCTGACGAGATCATTATCGGCATCGTTTGCATCAATAACTTCGAGCA
Source organism: Ignavibacteriaceae bacterium (assembly GCA_025449775.1). GTDB lineage: Bacteria > Bacteroidota > Ignavibacteria > Ignavibacteriales > Ignavibacteriaceae > IGN2. Next base: position 410 of record JANWIS010000101.1, on the reverse strand, counting down.
GGTCATTCGTTCTTTCGATTTCCCGCATACCATGAAGCATGAATGTAATTAAGTATTCTTCCGGTTTAATCTGAACCACAACACCATCACCAAATTGAGGATGCCTTACGCGTGAGCCAATTCCAAGGGATATATTTTGCATATGACTTTAAAATTTTGCGACAAAGGTAGTTTTTTACCCTTCATCATTTTTATTCTGAATAGGGTAATTTTCTGTGTTAAGAATTCGAACGAAGAGTTCAATACTATCTCTCAAAGATGATTTTGTTAATGGGTTGAAGTATTATATAAGACAAGGTTCATTTAACAAAGTTGACATCATAAAAAGACTGCATAACTAAATAACACACTCATTGTCATCCAACTGTCAACCTTCCAAATTGCTGCAATACAATGAATTTATCTGCGTT
>JANWIS010000100.1 GCA_025449775.1 Ignavibacteriaceae bacterium | reverse complement strand
GAGTGAAGTTCGGCATAAAACTGCTGTGATTTTTCTGCACCGGCTTCTCCTGATCTCTGTTTTGAAATAATTTCTTCCAAAGCATTTTTTAATTTTTCAGAAGCATTGTTAAATCCCGTTTGCAAGAAAAATAAAGATCGGGTGTGCTGAAAATCTTTTTCCTGCTCAAATAAATGATATGTTTCATAAAGTTCGTACAGCATTTCTGACTGGGCTCTTGTATCAGCATCGGGGTTGAGTGTTCTCCAGCGGTGAAATCTTTTAATTGCAAAGAATAAATTTTTCGGAACAAAACCCTTTTCTGTAATACTTTTTACAAATTCTTTTGCACGGAACAACACATCATCTTTGTTTTCAATCTCATCATCGGATTTAGCTTCGTGTATAAATTTATTTATAAGCTCAACTGCTTTATTTTCTCCCTCACATTCCGTGACACCCGAAAAAATATAATTCCAGATAGATTTTTTTTCGAGATAAGGATATTTCTGAAGAGTATCTTTTATAAAAAGATGATAGAACGTTAGAAAGAAAACTTTCGGTGAATGTGAAAATATTCGTTTGGATACTGAATAAAGTAATGTGCCGGTTTGATAGTCATGAGTTGGGACAGTAATATTCTCCGGCTGCGGTTTTGTCAATTGGATTTTATAATTGTTCACTGCCCAGAAGTTCATGTAAGCTGCTGCAGTATTCCATACAAAGTGTGGCCAAAGTTCACGCAAACGATGCTTGTTCTCCTCATCATTTTTTTTATTTTCTCTTTCCAGGAACCGGGCAATACTATCTCTTGGAACAAAAGCTTCGGTCCATAATTCATATTCTTCCCAGTATCCTCCGAAATGAGGAAGAATTCTTTCACCTTTTTTATTCACACCTGCAAGTATCAGCCATTTAATTTCTTCCCAAACTTTTGCCGGAGGAAGATTTTTATTAAGATGAAGTGTAAAATCAAATGCACCTTGGAATCTAGTTTGAACTGTTGTTCTGTAAATTGATTTATCCGGTCGTGAAGCAAGATTACTGATCCAGATTCCATCGGGTAAAATATCATCCAGCCGAAGCTGAACACCTTTCGAGAACATGAAAACAGCCTCTCTCAGCACTGCAGTTTTTAAAATTGCATTTTTAATTCTCAGCCTGTCTTCTGTATCAATTCCTTCTTCAAATGTTATAACATCCTCCCAGCCGAATTCATCACCCGTTTCAATATCAACAGCCACACGTTGATTCTTGCCGAGCCAGTCTCTGAATCCTGAAGTCAGATTTTGAAGATTAGTTTCGGAGAGTTGTTTGAGCTGAGAATTTTCTGACAATGCAGCAAACCGCATTAAAAATCTTCTTACTTTTCTAAATTGCTGAGGATGGGTTACACCGTAAGCAGTTATCAGTTCGAATAAAGATGGGATACCAGTTTTCTCAAGTGGTGATTCTTTAACATCATTTACTTCATTCAAAATAAATCCTTCAATGAAGTTTAATTTTTGTTCACCTCTTGAACTTCCCGCAATAATATTTGCAAGTTCCGGGTTGAGAATTCGGCTGTCAGCTTTTACGAATGCAGTGAACAGTTCACCAAATTTTCTATCATTGGCTCTTTTAATTACAGATAAAAATTGTTTCTTCTTAATATCAGGATTCAAATTTGGATTGTATCTTGATAGAATATTGAATGCTAATCTATAATGAGGATTTTTAGGACTGTCTAAAATTTTATTAAAGTAGTCAAGTGATAATTCTACATTGTTCACATCATCAGATAAAAAATCAAGGTAAGCCAGATGCATTCCCTGAAGAGAAAATTCTGAAGCCGATACAATTTTTCCGAACTGTTTTATTTCGTCTTCTTTCGGAATAATTTTTTCCGCAACAGAATGGAACCTGATTTGCGCAGAATCTTTCATCTGCCTGTACCATTGAATTATCGATTTACCCGTGAATGCTGTTAGTTCATAATTACCAATCCATAGAAATGCATCAGTAATAAGCAGTTGTAAATCTATATATGGCAAAGTAATGGAATAATTAAAACTTCCTATTCGAAAAACATTTGTATCGCTTACTTTAGAAAGAGTTAATGAAAGTTTTAATTTTGGAATTGCAATTCCTTTTTCATCAGAAACAATATCTCTGCTTAAACACCCCTTTTCTCTTAAAAACCAGTTCGGAATTTTTATTTCTGTTTTTCCCGCATAAATGATAGTATCATTTTTAACATACATAGAATCAATGGTTGAGGAAAAGTTTTCTTCGATAACTTTTCTTTTGTATGTGCCTTTCGGAGTCAGTTCTCCATGTTTATCATCAAATGTTCTGTCTATTAATCTGAAATCGAGAATCCGTTCAAATGGAGCAAGAAATTTATTTACAGTTACAATCAATGAAGAAAAATATTCCTGCTGATGTTTGTCATCCATATCATAAAGAGGAGAATTCCGGTCACTATAGTTAGGACAAATAAGAACTGTATTAAATTGCCTGTGATCACCGACTATAAAAACCTGTTTGATATTTTCAAAATCTCTGAAAAGATTTTCAATCTTTTGCGGTGCAATTGTTTCACCTTTTAAGTTTTTATAAATCTCCTTCTTCCTGTCGATTATCTGTATATAACCATCGTCATCCATCTTCATTACATCACCAGTAGGAAGCCAACCATCCTGTGTGAATGTTTCAGAATTTTCTGTATCGAAATAACCGAGCATTACATAAGGACCTTTAACAAGTATCTCTCCATCTTCACCAAGCTTTATCTCAATTCCAGGTAACGCTTTGCCGAGTGAGTTCGGTCTATATTTTTTCCATGGAGTCATAGTTATTCCACCGGTTGCTTCGGTCATTCCGAATCCGCTCATCAATTCAACACCGTACTTCTGGAAAAATTGGAATATATCCGCCGGAAGATATCCTGCTGCAGATAATCCCCACTTAAGTTCGCCTCCCGTTGCTTTGCCTAATTGCATTTTTATTTTTTGATGTTCTTCTATTTCAATATCGACTTTTCCTGTAACATGTTCATAAAGCTGCATCAATTTTTTTGGAATGCTTATAAACACAGTTGGTTTTACAAGCTGCATGTTTGATATCATAGTTTCAACTGAAGGATTTTCTAGGAAGCAATATTCTGATACCCAGAAAATACAACCCATCATTTCAAGATATCTTCCGAAAGTATGGTAAAGGGGAAGGAAGCAGAGAAACCTGTCCTCATCTCCAATTTCCGGAATTGCCATTGCACGGCAAAATCGTTTGTAAATAATATTCATCTGCGAAAACATTATTCCTTTTGGTTCACCGGTCGTACCTGATGTGTACATAATTGTTGCAAGCGAATTCATATCAATTTCAAATTCAGTTGCCTGTTCATTTCTTCTGTTTAAAAGTTCGTTAAAGCTGATCACCCAATCTTCACTGGAATTTCCTTCGAGAAGAATTACAATTTTCAAATCCTGAAGTTCGCCTTTAATTGCTTTAATTTTTGAAAGCTGTTTTTCATTATGTGTTATAAGTACCGAAGATTTGCTCTGCTGCAAAATAAATCTGATATGTTCTGTAACTGAGTTGCCGGGTATCATTACATTAACAATTCCGCCGGAAAGACAGGCAATGTCGAGCAAAGCCATTTCAAGACAATTCTCCAATAGAAATGCAACACGATCATCTTTATTTATTAATGAATACAATGCCTGCTGATATTTCTGAATAAAGTTCGTAGATTTTTCCCAGCTATATTCAGTAACAATATTTCCATTAATTACTTTGAACAGAGGTTTATTTTTGTAATCACGCAGCCTTTGATTAAAAAGAATTTTTGTGTTGTAATTACTATTGAGGATTAAATCATGGATTAAAGTTTCCCACTGCTTCTCCTCATAAATTTTATCAAGTAGAGAAGGGAAGCGAAAAAGATTTAAGTATTCGTGAGTGATCTTTTTAAATTGTTCATTCGGATTGTTAAGCTGTTCATTAAGGTATGTGCCGAAAGAGTAAAAAGTTTCCTTGTCAATCTCTTCCATAAATTGTTTGGCAAAAGCCGGCTGTGATGCAGCAATAAAAATTTTAAGCAGAGCCTCTGCTTCATCTGTACTGAGACTTCTTTTCTCTTGTGGAATCTGACTAAGTGTTTGTCCAAAGCTTTCGAGCTGTTCACTAATATCTTTCTTGCCGAACGAAGTTAAAACACTTATAAACTTTTCGGTGATAGAAAGTATATCATCTAGAATATTTTTGTCTTTTACGATGCCCATTGTAACTAATTAAATGAAATAGTGCTCTTAAAATATAAATTAGTTCGTAATACTTTATTAACGGAAATAGTCTCCTTATTATTTCCGTATGGAATTAATTCAATGAAACGGACGTGAAAAACTTTGAAACTATTTATTACATACAGTTTCACGTTCAGAAAATTATGAAGAGAAAATTCCCTTGACTTGTAAAATCAAGTTAAAGATATTATTGGCGACATTTGGCATCATGCCGTCACAAAAGTTGGCGTCTGACGTCAGGAAGAATATGCATACTGCAGGAGGAAAAATTTAAGTATAAATAATTCTGAATAAATCCAATCTTTATTTATTGCCGAATACTAACCGTTAACTGCTGGCATATTATTTACTTGTTATCAAGGGATTAAAAGAAAAATCTAAATAAAACTGAGCGAGGTGCTCAATTGAAAAGTGGAAATAAATTAAACAAAATTGCAGTGTGGGATGAAGATTCTGCAAGGCATATACTTGCCAGAACACTTTTTGGATATAATAAGCAGGATGTGGAATTTGCTCTCTCTATTACACTGGATGAATTTGTAGATAACCATCTGCTTTCAGACAGTCCGTCTCCACCTCAACCAGGAATCTGGGTAAACGATCCTACCGACGAAAATACTACCGAACACACTCGTGAATTAATTTATTGGTGGTATAACCTAATGGTTACTCAAGGATATTCACTTCGAGAAAGAATGGTTTTATTCTGGCATAACCATTTTGTAAGTGAAGTTACAAAAGTTTATCTGCCTCAAAGAATGTACTGGCAGAATAAACTCTTTCGGGATTATTCTATGGGCAATGTAATAGATTTAACAAAAGCAGTTACACTTGATCCGGCAATGCTTATTTATCTCGACGGTATAAGGAATAGAAAAGGAGCCCCGAATGAAAACTATGCCAGGGAACTTATGGAATTGTTTACACTCGGCATTGGCAATTATACTGAACAGGATGTTCAGGAAGGTGCCAGAGCATTAACAGGATGGAGAGTTGACGGTTTAACTCCGTACTTTACGGTTGATAGATTTGATGAAGGAACTAAAACATTTTTAGGTCAGACAGGTAATTTCAATCATAATGATGTAGTTGATATAATTTTCACTCAACCTGCTGCAGCCACTTTTCTCTGCAGGGAATTATATAATGAATTTATGCATGTTGCTCATGATGAAGACAGTATTGCTACGATGGCCCAATTACTTCGTGATAATAATTTTAATCTGAAGCCCGTATTATCTACTTTATTAAAATCAGTTTTGTTTCATACTGATGAAGTGAGAGGGGCAAAGATTAAAAGTCCTGTTGAGATGTTGATTGGAGTTATGCGACAGTTCAATGTAACGACACCTGATTATGTTTATTTACGTCAGGTTGCAGCACAAATAAAACAAGAATTATTATCTCCTCCTAATGTAAGCGGGTGGGATGGTGATAAAGTATGGATTAACACTACAAGTCTTCCTGCAAGAAATATTTTTACTGATGCAGTTGTAAATGGCAGAAAACCAAACGGGGACGATTTAACATTTCAATTAAATCTTGTTGAGTATGCAAGAACATTCAGTAATCCGGAAGATGCAATTCAACTTATTAATGATATTTCAAAAATTTTCCTCCAGTATCCGCTTAGTGAAAACAGGAGAGAATATTTGCTTACTACTTTGCTTGACGGTGCTGCAGTTTATGATTGGTCAACAAATGATCCTCAGGCAGAAAACAGACTCAAGATGTTCTTTAAGGCATTAATGAGATTATCAGAATATCAACTTTCATAATAAGAAAGATATTTATGGATAGAAGATCGTTTTTAAGAAATCTGGGTATTGTTGCTGGGGCAGGAACTGTCTCAATGGCAATTGGCAATATTCCCATCAGGGCATTTTCAAAATCATTTTTAAACATCCAGGCGGTAAACGGAAAAGTAATCGTGTTGCTTCAATTAAGCGGAGGCAATGATGGACTTAATACAATTATACCATTTGAAGATAGTTTATACTATAATGCACGACCATCATTAGGCATATCTAAAGAGCAAGCAGTACACCTCAGTAATCTTACAGGAATGCATCCGTCACTTCAACCATTGAAAACATTTTTTGATGACGGAAATTTAGCAGTTGTGCAAAATGTTGGATATGACGATCCTGACAGATCACATTTTCGGTCAACAGATATTTGGTTAAGTGCATCTGATTCGGATATAATTATTAATGATGGATGGGTTGGAAGATATCTTGCGAATGTCTTGCCGGATCATAATCCGATTAATCCTGAACACCCGATGGCAATCCAGATCGGTTCAACTCAATCTGCTTTGCTCGAATGTACATGCCAGGGAACTATGGGAATATCTTTTGAAAGTCCGAATCAATTTTATCAACTTATACAAGGAAGCACCGCAGATAATGATCCTCCTCCTGATACAATAGCCGGTAATCAATTAAAATATATTAAGGAAATTGCAGCACAATCAATCCGTTATGCAGAAATAATAAAAGAGAAAGCTGACTCTGTACAAAACCTTGCAACTTATCCTGACACTCGTTTGGGACGACAGCTTGCAATTGTTGCTGAGTTAATAGCCGGGGGATTAGAAACGCCGGTTTACTTAACTTCAATAGGTGGATTCGATACTCACGCCGGCCAATCAGGTCCACACGCTAATTTATTAAGTGAAGTTGCTGAAGCGGTTGCAGCATTTCAGCAGGATCTCGATTTACTTCGCGTGGCAGACAGGGTGGTTCTTATGACATTCTCTGAATTCGGAAGACGTGTAAGACAGAACAGCAGCGGCGGAACTGATCATGGAACTGCCGCACCATTATTTCTTATAGGAAAAAATGTTGTTGGCGGAATTTATGGTAAGAACCCGGATCTTGCCGACCTGGATAACAGTGGTGATATTAAATTTCAATATGACTTCAGACAGCTGTATGCAACTCTTTTAACTGATCAGCTAGGAATGCCCGCTGATAGATTGCCTGATGTATTACAAAGAAGTTTTGAATCTTTACCGCTTATCTCTACAAGTAATTTTGGACCGGGCGGACCGCTTGCATTCCAGATTGAACAGAATTATCCCAATCCTTTTAATCCAGCTACAACAATTAATTATTCTGTAAGAGTTCCTCAATCAATTAAGCTTGAAGTTTTTACAGCTGCCGGTGATAGAGTTACAACGCTTGTGAATGAACACCAGGAAACAGGGAATTATTCGGTTAAGTTTGATGGAGGCAAATATCCGAGCGGTGTATATTTTGCTTCGATCAGATCAGGAGCTGTAAAACAAACAATTAAAATGATGCTGATTAAATAGACTTTAACTTAAAAGTAATTTTTAAAATAAAAATGCCACCCTTAAAATCGGATGGCATTTGTTTTTTGTTCTAGAAGAAAAACTATTTCTTTATTCCCGCTGCTTCTTCGAGCATTGCGGTTGTAACAGATTTTGGTCTTTCAAGCGGGTAACCGAGTCCGCGGTCCCAGATAATATTTGCAACAACTCCAAACGCTCTTCCAACTGCGAACAAAACAGTATAGAAATCATATTCCTTCAGTCCATAATACCATTGAATTACACCGGACTGAGCATCAACATTTGGCCAGGGGTTTTTTGCTTTGCCCTGTTCAAGCAGTATTGGAGGAACCACTTTAAAGAGAAGGTCAACATATTTAAATAACGGATCGTCCGGCAAATGTTTCAAACAAAATTCTCTTTGTGCCATGTAACGCGGGTCTGTTTTTCTTAAAACAGCATGACCGAATCCGGGAATAACCTGTCCGCTTTTCAAAGTATCCCAAACAAATTTCTTCATCTCTTCTTCAGTTGGAACTTTTCCTCCGAGTTTATCATAAACTTCATGCAGCCAGCTAAGAACTTCCTGGTTTGCAAGTCCATGTAACGGACCTGCCAGACCATTTGTCATCGCTGAAATTGAGTAGTATAAATCTGAAAGTGCACTTGCAACAAGATGTCCGGTATGAGCGCTGACGTTGCCGCTTTCATGATCGCTGTGCAATATGAAATACAATCTGGCAACATCATCGTAAGGTTTGTTTATTCCCATCATTTTTGCAAAGTTACCGCCAAGATCAGATTTTGGATCGGGATCAATAATTTTTGCATCCTTATATTTTAACCTGTAGATAAATGCAGCAATACCGGGAATTTTTGCAAGAAGATTTAAACCGTCTTCATATGTCGGAATCCAGTAATCATTCTTTTTAAGTTCTCCGGAATTATATTCTTTAACAAATTCTGATTCACGCTGCATGGAAAGAATAGCAGTTGAGAACATAACCATTGGATGGGAATCAACAGGCATAGCTTTCAGAATATCAATAACATATTTTGGTACAATATGCCTCTTGCTGAACTCTTGTGCAACTTCTTTAACATCATCATCTGAAGGAATTTCGCCGGTTAAAAGAAAAAAGAAAAATCCTTCCACGTAAGGCATCTCTCCATCAGAAACTTTAGGTAGTTTTTCCATAACCTCAGGAATTGTAAATCCGCGGAAACGTATTCCCTCAAAAGGATCGAGATACGAAATATCTGTGACAAGAGATTTTACATCTCTCGCTCCACCAATTATCTGACCGATATCAACTTCATCAACTTTAACGTTGCTGAATTCTTTTATGAGTCGTGTTGTGCGGGGACGCCATTCCTCAATTTTTTTTCTAAGTTTTTCTTTTAATGCCGACATTTTTTCCTCCAGTGATTCAAGCTATTTTTCAAGTAATGGCAAATTGAATACTAATAGTGTATAAAATTTCTACCTGATATTGTTACATGCGGGCTCTTAATGAGAATTGGATCGGATTTTTTCAATACAAGCTTAAAAAATCCTCAAATTGCAAATACCGAAATTTACTTCAATTAAAATATCAATAGTTTATATTATTAATCAAACTCAATCTCTTTAAAATTTTCTGCCGCAAATACTTTTCTGCCGGGAAATTGTTTCAAAACCGAAGCACCCATCCAGTCAATTGATTCAGCATCCCCATGAACAAGAATAATTTTACCAGGATTTAATTTTTTTACAATTGATAATAATTCCTCTCTTCTGGAGTGAGCAGAGAATCTGAAATTTTTTATATCACATTTGATTTCTATTTTTCTCTCATTCTCATTAAGCTGAATTTTATCTCCACTCCGTGCTTTAGAAATTATATAACCGGGAGTCGTTGGATCCATATAACCCACTGTGAAAATGGCAGAATCCTTTTTTTGCAGCCAATGTTTTGCAAGAATATATGAGTTTGTGGATCTGATCATCATTCCGCTTGAAACAAGAACAATCGATGGATATCTGAACAGGTCATCGTAATCAGTAACCCCACTCAATTCTTTTTGTGGAATATCGTGGAGTGTTAATTCTTTTTCATTTCTGTTTGTTACATAGCGGTTATAATCATAAATCCTGTTTATTTTATTTCCTAGTCCTCCAGTATAGATATCCACAGCAGCTATTTTATTTTTTTGCATCTGTAGCCAGATTGTTGCAAGAATTTCTTGTAGTTTTCCTAATGCAAAAACCGGAATGAGAATCGAACCTCCTCTGTTAATTACATTATTAATAGATGAGGTGAAGCGTTCAGTCTCTTTTTCCCAACTGTTCAATTTGGAAGAATCAGTGGCTGCGTAAGTAGATTCAGTAATTAAAATATCAATTTTCTCAGAAGGCAACACTGCACCGGGTAAAAGAGTTTGTGAAGACAAATTAATATCACCTGTAAAAAAAATATTTTGTTCGGTATGCTTTAAAAGAATTCCTGCCGAACCGATTATATGACCGGCATCAAAAAATTCAGCTACGGTTTCGCTCCTGCTGTTTAGAGAATCCAGGATAAATTTTTCATTATAAGATTTATAATCAATCGATTTTATCAAAAGGTCAACTTCTTCTCTCAAATAAATTTCAAATTCTTTTTCTTTCACCTGACTTTTTAATATTGAAATAGAATTATTAAGAGTGAGTTCAGCAACAGCACGTGTTTGAGGGGTGGTTATTATTTTCAGATGGGGGAATTGTTTTATAAGAAACGGCAAAGCATTTAAATGATCCTGATGAGCATGTGAAATCAATACATAGTCTGTCGGTTTATCTTTCAGCAAATCAAATTTGGGCAGAGATTCCAACCCGGTTTTCTGCGGATGCATTCCACAATCCAGAATTATTCCAATATCATTTAAACGAAGGTAGTAACAGTTTGCCCCGATTTCGCCTGCACCACCAAGCGGAAGAAATTTAAGCATCCCGAGTTAGAATTTTATTTTAAATCTAAGATATGATATTGGCAGGTTAACGAAAAGATCAGAAAATAAATGTCATCCGGCATTTACAGGATGACATATCAGATAAGAAAAAACTATTTCATAAAACTCATTTTAATTGTCTTTGAAAAATTTCCGGCTTTTAATTGAGCAATATAAATACCACTTGCAAGATCCTGTGCTGTAAAATCGGCTCTGTATGTTCCAGCTGGCTGCTCTTCATTTACCAGTATTGCAACTTCGCTGCCGAGAATATTATAAACTCTTAAATGAACAAAAGATGCTTCAGGAATACTATATTCAATTTTGGTTGAAGGGTTGAATGGGTTTGGATAGTTTTGTTCTATACTAAAGTCTGTAGGAAGTCCGCTAATTTGTTGAACGCTGCTTGGAGCAGTGAGATCTATATAATCCACGTATGCTTCAGAACCTATAGTTACTGTGCCAGCAGCTGTATCACTAACTGCAAAATAAATTATGACGTTATCCGGATTAGGTGAACCAGGTGTATATAAAATTGGAAAGTTGAATTCTGTCCAGCTTGAAGCTGTAGTAAGAATCCCTCCGCCTGCACCGACAGTGGTCGATTGACCAATATTCATTGCTATAACAACTGCTAGCGCATCATTTCCAAGTGGATTTAATTTATAATAACCATGCAAGCTGCCGTGTTTTATTGATACTGGGTGACCTAATTGAGTCGTACCATCATAGGTACCCATGAGTGGTGGGTACCCTGTTCCACCAAAATCGCTAACTTCAAGTTTTACACAGGAAGTTCCATGAAAAGCACTCCCGGCTTGACTTACTCCGTCAATTAAACCAGGGATATCACTTGTGAACCAGGATGTGGGATCCCCCGAAGTCCAGCTTTCAAAATCGTTGTTCAATGGTTGGGCATTTAGTAGATTAAAAAAAAGTATACTGCAAATTAAAGTGAATAGTGATTTCATTTCGCCTCCGTTATGTAGTTATTATATATTTAATACACATCGGAATATATTCAAGAATTTATCTTACAGCAATAGTGTAGGGTAATGATAATCAATTGTAGATGAAGATTTCATTAAGCCTCCAATGAAATTTTTAATTAATAATTAATTGATTGTTGGAATAAATTTAGGAATGCTTCCCTCAGCTCAAGCTGATTAGCTATAACAAATAATATCTATTGATAGAATCTGCAGTTAATAAATTATTTCCGAATAATTCCTTATTATCTGTTAAGTTTAACTCTAATAGCTTTTATTTTAGGAAACTCATTTTAATTGTCTTTGAAAAATTTCCAGCTTTCAGCTGAGCAATATAAATACCGCTTGCCAGATCCCCTGCTGTAAAATCTGCTCTGTATGTTCCAACTGGCTGTTCTTCATTTACCAGTATTGCAACCTCGTTGCCGAGAATATTATAAACTCTTAATTGAACGAATGATGCTTCAGGAATACTATATTCAATTTTAGTTGAAGGGTTGAATGGGTTTGGATAGTTTTGTTTTAAAATATAATCTTCCGGTAAGCCGCTGATTTGTCTAACATCTGATGGACCGGTGAATGACAAATCATCTACTAGAATAAATGTTCCTGCGTGTGCCTGGCCGGTTGTGTCATACATAGTTACAACAACAAAAGTTTGAGTTGGATCCGGAGAACCTGGAAGGTAAGTAATAGCAGCTGTAAATTCTGTCCAGGTTGAAACTGTGCTTTGTGTACCAAATGATCCGGCACCAATCACGGTAGAATCGTTCGTCATCATTCCTACTGTAACAAAAAACCAATCGCTTCCTTGCGGCGAAAATTTATACCACCCTTTAAGGCTTCCATGTTTTTCTGAAACAGAATGATAATTGCCGTTGTCATCAACTGACCAGAGCCAGGAGCTGATTATGAAACCACCACCAATATCTATCGGCTCCAGTCGTGCGGATGAAGATCCGGAATGTGCATCTGAGGATTCTGTAATTCCATCTAATCCTCCGAAATCATCCGAGCTGGACCAATCTACAGGATCTAACGAATTCCAGTTTTCAAAACCGTTGTTCAATGGCTGAGCATTTATTAGATTAAAAAAAAGTATAATGCAAATTAAAGTGAATAGTGATTTCATACCGCCTCCATTATGTAATTATTATATATTAAATACACATCGGAATATATTCAAGAATTTATTAAAGTCAATAGTGTCGGGTAATGATTATGAATCAAATTTGCTGAAGATGATAAGTTTTTTTAAAAATGATTGGATGTGGTGTTCAGATTTTCCAAAATAAAAAGCAATAAAGAAGTGATTCTTTATGGAACTAATGTGTGCTTTAATTATAATCTCAAACCTTCTCTCACCGTTTTGCCCAGATAATATCTGCAAGAGTTTCCTGGTTTTTCTCAAGCTGAAATTTTAAAAGATAGTTTGGATTGAAGCCAACCATATACTTTTCAATACGTTCTTTCAGCCAGCTGATTTCTGATTTCAGTTTCCAGTGTTCGCCACCTGAAGAGTGCAATACAATAAATAACCTGTTCTTCAAATGTTTTCTTTGCTGCTGTGACTGGTTTTTATAAAGCCATTTTATCAACTCATCAGTTTTTTTAATTGCTTCTTCAATCGGATAAGGAAAATTTTTTGGGAAGATAGAAGTTTTATGATCGAATGTCACGCCATCAATTGTAAAATCAACAAGCTTATCTTTTTCATCAAGAGCCGGTTTAACATTTGGAAGCGAACAAAAAATTTTTTCAACTGCTTGTGCAGACCAGAAATTATACCACCGGTTCAATGCATAATCAGAAATATTCTGATTTTCTTTGTCATCTCTGAATCTATTTTCAATTTCTTTTGATACTTCTGTAAAAGACAGAATCCTGTAAACGAAATTTGTCAGGTTATCGAAATAATCATTTTGCTTTCTTCCCCATTTGTACGGATGGCTTAATCTTTTCTTCAGTTCTGTTTCTATTTGAACAAGATCGATATCCATATGTGGAAAAGTCTAATCCACTTTCCTGAATACCATCATTTCAGTTTTATCCTTGTAAAGGAATAATCGCATTTTTTCAATTTTATAATTGTTAACATCTTCGAGTGCAGAAAGAAATTTTTGTTCGAGATTACCGGGACAAAACATTTTGGTTGTTGCCATTTCAGAAAAGCTGATTTTATTTCCATCGACAATAGCTTTTCCTGATAAATTATTGCAGCCGGAATTTCCATTCAGTCTTTCATCCTTTAAATGTATTTCAATTAACGGCTGCTGTTTAAAAGTTGAATCCACTTTAAATATTTCTCCCCGTATTGATTCAAGTGCCCAGATATCGTTTATAAGAATATTTGTTGTCCCTTCACCTGATGAACATCGAAAAGCAGATGCTAAAATTATTGCAGAGAGAAAAAAAGCAGAAAGCCTCATAAAATTTTCTTCCTATTTCTGAAACAGAAAAATGTACTCGTGCTTGAAGATATAAAATCCACCGGCAAGAGCTCTGTATCTCCACAGTTTGTGCTGATTTCTTTTTGCTGTTGTGTAATCAAAATTTTTTACGATTGTGGATTTTAGTTTGAATCCTCTTTTCAGCATCTCCTGCATAACATAGAATCCAAGAGGAATCCATGTTCCTGCTGAATACTTATCACCAATAATTACAGCACAATATCTGCCTTTGTCCAATAAAGAAAAAGTGTTGTCAGCTGCTTTTCCAAACTGATTCAGAAAATCCTGAATTGATTTTGAGTTTGACAAATCACTTCGTTTATTGCTGAATTTTATTATATCCCAGTAAGGCGGATGCATAATTAAAAATTGGAATGAACCCGAATAATTTTTTTTGATTTCTTTTTTTAAATCAGGTGATGTACTGTCCGACAAAATAACCTTTGATGAAACACCATGAGGATTTTTTTCTTTACTAATGTTAGACTCGGCTATCTTTACAACATCCTGATTCAATTCAATCCCAACAGCATTTCTTCCAAGCCGTTT
>JANWIS010000099.1 GCA_025449775.1 Ignavibacteriaceae bacterium | reverse complement strand
TAATCTTCAATCATCTTTTGATTATATAATGGGCAGAAGAAATGGATTCGCTCTTAAACCTTCTCCGGAACCGCTTTTATACATATGCAAAGAGCTTGAAATCACTCCTTCAGAAACTTTAATTGTAGGTGATACTGAACTCGATATTCAATGCGGAAAAAATGCCGGTGCTAAAACTTGCGGAGTTTTATTCGGTTATAGAGCTAAAGAGCTGATTGAAAATGAAAAGCCGGATTTTATTATTTCAAGTCTTTCTGGTTTAAAACAAATCATTTAAAATTAAAATGCCGCATCGGGTGATACGGCATTAAAAGTATTTGTGTTGTTAATGAATGGTTACTTTATGACAACCATTTTCCTGATCTGAGAAAAATTACCTGCCTTTAATGTATAAATATAAACTCCTGAACCTAAATTAAATTCGGATTTTTCTGTTGAGAACTCAACCGAGTGAGTTCCGGCATCTTTGTTTTCATTCACCAGAACTGCAACTTCAGATCCAAGCATATTATAAACCGTCAGGTTAACATAACCGGCATCAGGAATAGAATATTTTATTGTGGTTGAAGGATTGAATGGGTTCGGATAATTCTGTTCAAGTGAATAATCATTTACTGGTCCGAACTCAACCATTTCTGCCTCAAAGATTCTTGATGTTCCATCGAGATCAATTTGTTTTAATCTGTAATAAGAAGTTCCGGTCAATGGAGACCGATCTATAAATGAATAATTATTTTTTTCAGTTGTGGTTCCATTTCCATTAACAAACCCGATTGCTGTCCATTCAAAATTATTACTTCCATCTGCGGAAGCTCTTTGAATTTCAAATCCGTGGTTATTCATTTCTGATGCGGTTGACCAGAAGAGTGCAATGCTGTTAGCTTTAACTGAAACAGAAAATGAAATCAGTTCAACCGGAATTACCTGGTAAATTATTATTCCGATATCATCAACATACCAGCCATCGCGTTCAACAAAACCATCTGCAATCAACTGGTACCTTATTTTATTCTGTGCAGTATTATAATTAGAAAGACTCATTTCCTCTCTAACCCAGGTCGTTCTCATTCCATCGTAAAGCGGTTCGCCATTTGGTTGAAAACTTCCAACACCGGGTTGAGTGTATTGTCCTTCAAGTGGAATCCAGCTTGCACCATTGTTTGTTGATATATCAACCTGTCCATAATCATAGTTGCTTTCAATATCATATTTTGTCCAGAAGATAAGTCTCGGGTTATCATAAGTTGAAAGATTTATCGAGTTAGTCAACGTCATAGTCACATTTGCATTGCTGACATAATTTCCGAGTCTGCTGTCCGTATAGGAATTTGGTGCAGTATGATATGAGAAAGTTGTTGCTTCCCAATGAGGATTGGCAACAGGAGTAATTGTCCATAAGCTTGTCGGGTTATTTGTTGTATCATTAAAAACATATACCGGTGTTCCGATGATTAAACTTATCGTATCTTTTCTTACAACTGTTGAGTTTAAACTAATTACAAACTCAAGTTCAATTTCTTCTTCTGCAATTGCTGATGGAGAAATTGTAAATGTCATCGGTGAAGTTACCTGTGAAGAAGATCTCGCCTGTATTGAATCTATTGTTGCATTCCCAGAATTAATGGTTGCGTGTATGCTTAATGAGTTAACAGTAATACCAATATTGTAACCTGAGGATAATCCTTTGTTTCTAAATGAAGGAAACATATCAACAACATCACCAGGATTAAAATATTCCTGAGAGAAATTAGGATTTTCCAGATTGACAGACTCACCTGCAACCCATGCGTAGTATAAATTTGGTAATAAATTTTCAACAGCAAGAGGAATTATTTCACTTTGTGATGGCCAGAACCCTGTTGTGCCGACTTCAGGAGTCATTGCAAAAATTTTCCCATGATTGTTAATCACATCACCATCGTAAGCATAATCATCACTTGTCCCTCGAACATTGTATCCAACTGTTTGAGTTGCAGTTCCAGCAGAATATCCGTTGTACGCGGTTATGTCATTAGCAAACTCAAAGAAAGTTAAAGAATCGGGAGTCAGATATGGAAATGCACCGTACGGATATATAAGATAATTTCCATAAGTATGATAGTTGAGAGTACAGCGAATATTTTTTGTAGCATAGAAATCTTGTATTGCATCAGTTTCATTCTCTGAAAACGGAGCAGTTCCTCTGTAAGTATCGCTCGAAGGATCTGTACTTGAACCGCCATATGGTGAATTCCAATATGATTGAGGTCCGTAGTTTCTATTCAAATCTACGCCATCAGCGAATTCCTGGAATGTTCCATTTCCGTTATTATCTTTTTTATTTTTTCTCCACATGTATCCACCATTAGGATCCATAACATAGTTATATTGATATCCGTCAGGATTTAATACAGGAACAAAATACAATTCTCTGTTATTCAAAAGGTAAGTTACTTCGGAATCTGTTCCATAATTTTCAAGCAGGTAAAACATAAAGAAAATCATTTGTTCCATGCTTTGTGGTTCTCTTGCATGATGAAGTGCTGTATAAAGTACTTGAGGTTCATTTTCACTTACTGAAGGATTATCGGAAATCTTGACCATATAAATTGGTCTGCCTTCAACCGTAGTTCCGATTGAAACTTTTTGTGTAATAAGATTCGGGTACAGACTGAACATTTCATCGAGCTCTGCAATAACTTCTGCCAGAATATAAAAACCTCCCATCGATCCGTAATTAAATCCCATTATTCCGTAATCACGTTCAACTTCTTCAAGAGAAATTAATTTTTCTTCTTCGGTCATTTTTGGAAGGTTATCATAATACTCTGACCAATCATCTATTAAAATTTCATAACTGAATCCGCTGCTTTGAAGAATTTCAAAATCATTTTCATCAATGAATGTTGTTATAGTATTGTCTTTATCAATAACAAGATGATCGAATTGCATCCCGGCACTCTGCAGCTGCTGAACATCCGATCTTTCATTAAGGAAAATCTTTACCTCTTTATAATTCTGAGCAAAGGTTAAGGATGTCAAAGTTAAGAGAGAAATTATCAGTAAATATTTTATCATAATTGACCTCACTGGTTTTTAATCATTTATCAAATTTAATTTTAATTCTTATACGATTTCTTTTTGTTGAGATTAGATGGAAAAAACCTGAATAAGAAGTTTTAACAATTATTATGCAAAGAATATAAGAATTTTTCTAATTGTTTAGTGATTAAAAATAGAAAAAGTTTCAGGTCGTGGCAAACTTTTCCCGAAAATAATGTCGGTTTGCACAATAGTTTAATAAAATTCGGAAACTTATTCTGAAAGGATACTGAAAGCACTGTCCACCGCTTTGTGTGTTCCTGTTATTACAAGTGTATCTCCCGTATACAATACATCTTTTGCAGAGGGATTTGTTACTGTTATTCCTTTTCTTACAATTGCTATTATTGTAGCATCCGTTTTGCTTCGCAGATCTAATTCACCGATAGTTTTCCCAACTATCTTATTCTGATCATTAATATAAAATGTATCTGTTAACCTTGCAGAAAGCAGTTCTTCCATATGGCTGAAAATAATATCCGTACCTTTTTCTGATCGAAGATATTTGTATGATTCTCCTCTTAGCAAATTAACCTGCTGCATAATTACATTTAATGGAATATGATATTGTTCCAAAACTTTTCTAAAAATCTGAATTGAAGTTTCGTACTCTTCAGGGATAACAAGGTCTGCACCCATCTTTACCAAATCATCTGTTTCTTTCATAAATCTCGTTCTTACTACTACATATATATCAGGGTTAAGTTCCTTTGCCAGCTTTAAGGCTCTTCGGGATGTTGAGCGATCTGAAATTGCAATAACAAGAACTTTTGCTGAAGCGATCTGAG
The DNA here is from genome assembly GCA_025449775.1 of Ignavibacteriaceae bacterium. Classification (GTDB taxonomy): domain Bacteria; phylum Bacteroidota; class Ignavibacteria; order Ignavibacteriales; family Ignavibacteriaceae; genus IGN2. The sequence goes on along the minus strand of JANWIS010000099.1, from coordinate 4,457 downwards.
CATATTTCAGAACTTCGCTGTTTCCGATATCACCATAAATAATATTTTCTCCTTTTTCTTTTTCCTTTTTAACAGTATCTGCATTCATCTCGATAATAATATATTTGATCCCGGTTTCTTTTAATACGTGAGATAAATTTTTTCCGTTTAGTCCGAAACCTGCAATGATAACATGGTCATTAACTTGCTCAATTAATTTTTCTTTTTTTCTTGTCAGATCTATTTGAGAAGATTTGCCGGCAATACGTGGTGCAAGTCTGAATAGAAATGGAGTCATTATCATTGTAATGATTGTTGATGAAATTAAGATGTTAAACAATTCGGTTGAAACCAGATTAAGTCCCAGACCATGTTCTCCAAGTACAAATGAAAGTTCACCGACCTGAGCAAGACTCAATCCTATAACTATTGCAACTCTTACCGGGTATTTTAAAAAAAGAACTATGATAAATATTATCAGGGCTTTGAGTAACAAAATTCCCAGCGATGAAACGATTACAACTGCCGGGTTTTGAATCACAAAAGTTAAATCAAGAAGCAGTCCGACTGATACGAAAAAAATGCTGTTGAAAGCATCTCTCAACGGAAGAGTATCTGCTAAGATCTGATGACTGTATTCAGACTCAGAAAAAATTAAACCGGCAATAAATGCACCAAGCGCAAATGAAAGCCCAAGTGAATAAGTTAAATATGCGGTTCCTAATAAAAGTAGAATTACACCAACAGTAAAGATTTCTTTCATCCTTAGTTTTGCCAGCCGGTACAGAACATGCGGAGATAAATATTTCGCAATCAAAATAATTACAGCAACAGCACCAAAAGCAGTAAGCAGCCGGATTGAAACTTCTCCAAAACTTACCCGTTCGGATGTCCCCATCAGATCAACAAGCAAAAAGAGAGGAACAATTGCGAGATCCTGGAAAACTAAAATTCCAACAGATATTTTTCCTTGCGGTGAATCGAGTTCATCTTTGTCAGAGAGAAGCTTTAATACGATAACAGTGCTTGACAGGCTGATTACCATTCCCATAAACACGGCTTGTTTAGCAGGCAGCCCGATGAGATAAATAATTAATGCTGAAAATAATATTGTTGCTAAAACCTGGAATCCTCCGCCAACGAGTAAAAGTTTTTTAATATCCAGCAATTCTTTAAGTGATATTTCCAGCCCGACAGAAAACAGAAGAAGTATCACACCGATCTCTGCCATAATTTTTATCTGTTCAGGGTTGCTGATGATTTTCAGAAGAGATGGTCCGAGTAAAACTCCGGCAATTAAAAAACCGACGATACTCGGCAGCTGGATCCGGTTAAATATTATTATTATCGGTATCGATACCAGCAGAATAAGTACAATATCTTTTATTATTGAATAATCGTGCATTATGATATGATGAGAGTGATAAAGCTTTTATTATCGATAAATGAATCTATTTAAATATAATAATCAATTTAATAAAATCGATTATTGGTTCGGTGAGAAGTGAAATTTTTTTTTGAATGAAATTTTTATTTCAGAACAGATGAAAATGTTGGTGTTTAATTTTTAAAAATGATTTTTTATACCCATCCTCTTAACTGACAGGCTTGTGCAACTCTTGCAACGCCAACAAGCATTGCTGCAAGTCGAGGATGAACTTTCTTTTCCTTTATGGTTTCCTGAACACGTTTGTATGCAAGAGTTAATTTTTTATCGAGCTGTCTGTGAACTTCGTCTTCTTCCCAGAAGAATAAAGATTTATCCTGCACCATTTCGAAATATGAAAAAGTAACTCCACCAGCACTCGCAAGAATATCCGGGATGACATGAACTTTGTTTTTAAATAAAACTAAATCAGCATCCGGAGTTGTTGGACCATTAGCGAGTTCACATACCATACGTGCTTTTATATTTTTAGCGTTCTTTGTATTGATAGCATTTTCTAAAGCAGCCGGATAAAGGATCTCAACATTTAATTCTAAAAGTTCTTCGTGCGAGATTTGTTTTGAGCCCGGAAATTTTAATACCGATCCTTTTTGAAGTTTATGACGAACAAGCTCTTTCGGGTCAAGACCTGATTTATTATATATAGCACCTTTCGAATCGCTTACAGCAACAAGCTTTCCACCGCCGAGAATTTCTTTATGCAAAAGAGCTGTTCTTTGTCCGGCATCACCAAAACCCTGAATCGCAAATGTTTTTGTTGGATCGAATCCATGAGCATTACAAGCTTCTCGGACAGTTATTAATCCTCCTCGTGCAGTTGCATCTCGTCTTCCTTCAGTACCGCCAATCTGCAATGGCTTATCCGTAAAAACACCTGGGCTGTGTTTCTTTGTGATTGTTTCATACTCATCCATCATCCAAGCCATAGTCTGCGGATTAGTGTAAACATCAGTAGCAGGAACATCAACATCAGATCCGAGCATCGGAAAGATTGCCCTGACATATTCTCTGGATAATCTTTCAAGTTCTGTATCAGATAATTTTTTCGGATCGCAGCGTACACCGCCTTTGCTTCCACCTAATGGTAAATCTACAACAGCAGTTTTCCACGTCATCCAGCAGGCAAGTGCACGGATTGTATCAACAGTTTCTTCAGGATGAAATCGAATTCCACCTTTTGCAGGACCTCTTGCATAGTTGTACTGAATTCTGAATGCCTGGAAAATTTTTGTAACTCCCGAATCCATTTTTACATGCAATGAAAAATTAGTTTCAAATTGTGGTATGCTTAGAAATTCTTTTGTTGCATCATCAAGATTGAGAAGCTTGGCTGCCTCTAAAACCTGCTGTCGTGCGACCTTAAATGAATTATAGGATTCCATTTATATTAATCTTTCATTCAATGAATTAATTGAAACGGTTTTTTGCTTTTGGTATCAGGTCAAGAATGATCCTGTACCAGCACTTTTTACAAACAAGTGCTCTGTCTGTTGCAAGAAGAACCTGCTGCCATGGTGAAAGTTTGTTACCGCAATGCGGACATGTATCAGGGACTTCAATTTTCTTTTTTAATTGCTCCGCTGGCAAATTATTTCTCCGGCTTTAAAATAATTCCTTTGTTTTCCTGTCCGTTCATTTTAATTAATATCGGTTTATTGAATCTAATATGTTTTGTAAAAACCTTTTTGTCAACAGCTTCCTGATCTAACAGCCAGTCCCAATCAATGAAATCATTTTTGAGAATAGTATTGATTGTAAAATATCCAACCATAAAAGAAGTGATGTTCTGAAAAAAATGCGAACCCTGTGAAGGTTCAACTGCCATATCTTTAAATGAAGTTTCTATTATTGCTCTTGCACCTGCTATCTGTTCCCATGTAACGGGTATTCCAAGCCAGGGATCCAATGATCCCCATCGACCGACACCAACTAGCAAATATGGTTTTCCTTCAGCAATCAATTTGTTATTCAGAATAGATATTTCCGAAGCAACCTCTCTGCTTTTTGCACGATCAAATAAATTATAATCAACAACAACTGCATCGTAAATATCCTGTATTACACCGTTGCCAAGCACCTTACTGCTCTGACAAATTAATTTTTCTTTTTGTATACCATCAATTTTCAAATCATCAAATTCATGGCTTACCACAAGCGGTCTCATCTGAAGCAATCCAAATTCTTTCTTCTTCCCGGAAGGATTTGAAATGTTAACAGCAAATTCTATTTCGACCGGAGTGCCCATTCCCCAATTTCCCATTTCAAGTAAAAGCTCGAGAACGTTTGCGAGCGGAAAAATTTTGTTCTTGAACACAGGACCAAAAGTTACAAGCCGTGTTCCTTTTCTTCCAAGCCCATCATAGATTGCATCATTTTCAGGAAGATATGTTGAACCGACAAATCTCAACGGACCATCTTTCTCTGCAATATCGAGTGCGAATCGTTTAACTAATTTATCATAAGTTACATTTCCGAAATCTGTTTTTTCATCTATCTGAAGTGCAAAGAATTCTCTCTGGCTGCTGTTGAGAGATTCTTCTACTGAATGGAACTGTATATTATCATCAGCGTACTTTGGACAAAACCTTACAGTGTTTCCTCCTTCAACAACCCATTTACCCAAACCGAGAGCTGCTGAAACAATTCCATCAGTAGATTTTTGAGGAGGAAGCGGATAGAAATTATATGACTTTGCAACACCAGAAAAATCAGGATAGAACCTGTTTTCGTGATTGTTGCCGACCATCTTCTGAATTATCACAGCCATTTTTTCTTCTTCAGAACGATAGGCAGTTACTTTAATATAATTCTTTGCATTTTGATAAAATGTTGAAGCATAAACTCTTTTGATCGTCGTCAGAAGATCATTAAGTCTTATCAACGGGTTCGAGTTGTCATTCGGAATCATGTATGTCTGGTAAACTCCGGCAAACGGATGATACTGCGAATCTTCCAGCAGACTTGAAGAACGAACTGCAAGCGGAGTTCTGATTATATCAAGGAAAGCAGCAAGCTCACCGAGAATATCTTC
>JANWIS010000098.1 GCA_025449775.1 Ignavibacteriaceae bacterium | reverse complement strand
ATGAATTTCTTTTTAATGATCCGGAAACCGTCAGCTTAATAAGAAGTGGTTTAACCATAGGCTGCTTTTATATAGAATCTCCCGGAATGCGTTCGTTGTTAAAAAGACTTGATGTATCAACTTTTGAAATGCTTACGGCAGCAAGTTCTATCATTCGTCCCGGCGTTGCTGAAAGCGGAATGATGCAGGAATTTATTGCCCGCCATAAAAACCCTTCCAGGAGAAAATATCTTCTTTCGCAAATGGAAGAAGTGCTTGGAGAAACTTACGGTGTTATGATTTACCAGGAAGATGTTATAAAAGTAGCTCATCATATTGCAGGCTTAACTCTTGAAGAAGCTGATGTTCTTAGAAGAGCAATGAGTGGGAAAATGCGTTCTCACCAGGCTATGCAATTAATAATAAAAAGGTTTTTCGAATCTTGTGAAGCAAAAAAAATGTCTCCTGAAATATCAAAGGAATTATGGCGTCAGATAGAATCTTTTGCAGGATATTCTTTTTGTAAAGCTCACAGTGCAAGCTTTGCTTTGCTTTCTTACCAGGTTGCGTATTTAAAAGCTCACTTTCCTGCTGAGTTTATGGCGTGTGTGTTAAACAACAGGGGCGGATTTTATGCGAGTGCTGTTTATATACAGGAAGCAAAACGTTGTGGAATAAATATTCTTCTTCCCTGTATAAATGAAAGTGAGTTTGAATACAGGGGAAAGAATGAAAAAATACGTATCGGACTTATGGCTGTAAAACATCTTTCGTCATCTTCTATACAAACAATTTTAGAGCAGAGAAAAAAATACGGCAGATTTACCTCTCTCGCTGATTTTATTGTAAGAACTTGGCTAGGAATTAAAGAAACTCAGCTGCTTATAAAATGCGGTGCGATGGATTGTTTTGGAGAAACACGATGTACTCTTTTAAGGCTGACAGATGTTTACTTCAACAAATTTAAAATGCTGGAAGAAGGATATAACGATCTTTTCATTAACGAATCATTCGGGTTAGAAAAAGCAGTAGTTACAAAGAAAGATTTCTCTCTTGAAGAAAAATGTATTGCTGAATATGAAGCCTTCGATTATATGGTTACAAAACATCCTCTGGAGTTCTTTACTGAGTACAATGAAAAACTTCATTTAACTCCTTCAGAACAAATGACAAAATACGCCGGCAGAAAAGTAAAGATGGTTGGCTGGTATATGTCATCAAAAAGGATAAGAACCAAAAAGGGAGATATAATGAAGTTCTTATCTTTAGAAGATTTAACAGGTACTTACGAAGCTGTGATCTTTCCACGTGCATATTCAAGAGTAGCAGAAAAAACTCTTTCAATGGGACCATACATTATTGAAGGTAAAATTGATGCTGAGAATTCTAACAACATTATTGTAGAGAACCTCGAAGTGCTTACCAGTCAAAAAGTTAAACTGGAATCACACAACGACAGTGCTGAAAAATATTATGTCCCGGATGATGAAGGTTTACGTGCAGAAGATATTTATTGCTCAACTTCATTAAATGTAGAAAAACTAAAAACAGCTTACACAGGATGATATGATCCCGCTTCACATTCATTCCAATTATTCTCTGCTTGAAGGTGTTATAACAATTGATGAAATAATTAATAAGGCAGTAAACTATCAGCTTGATGCTGTTGCTCTTACGGATACGAACGGAATGTACGGACTTATTTCTTTTTATAAGAAAGCAAAAGAGAAAAGAATAAATCCAATCTTAGGTAGTTATGTAGATGAGCCCGATGAATGTAAATCGGGTAAAAATATTTATGCTTTCTTCCTTGCAAAAAATTTTGATGGGTATTCGGATATCTGCAAAATAATTACTGCAAGAAAACTAAAAGATGACTTTTCGCTGTTTAAACTTCTGCAGAATGAATTCCCGGATCTTTTTATCTTAACTAATTCAATAAAACTTCTTCAAAGCATTCCTTCTTACCAGAATATTTATGCTGAATTAATTATAACAGCTTCACATAAATTTAATACAAGGAATTTATATGAAGCAGCCAAAGCAAAAAACTTTAAGTACGTAATTTCAAATCCGGTTTATTTTTCGGAGCCTGAAGATCACCTGCTTCACAAAGTTGTTACTGCAATTAAAAACAGAAATACATTTGAAAACCTTGCCGATGAAGAATTAGTAGATAAAGAATTTTACTTCAAACCACCTTCTTCATTTAATCATTTAAGAAACAGAATACCTGAAGCTTTTGCCAATATAGATTTTATTGCAAATGAATGTAACGTTGACCTTGGACTGGGAAAATACAAGATACCCGATTTTCCCGATGAGACTGATTCTTATTCAAAACTATGGCAATACTCATACGAAGGTCTTACAAAACGATATGGAAAAACAGCAGAGAGTATTCAACACAGGCTTGAAGAAGAATTACATGTTATACATGACTTGAAACTTGCAGATTATTTTTTGATTGTTCACGATATCTATCTTGAAGCAAAAAGAAGAAGAATGATGACTCTTACAAGAGGTTCTGCTGCAAACAGTCTCGTATGCTATTGTCTCGGCTTAACGGAAGTTGACCCTGTAAAGTATAATTTTTATTTCACAAGATTTCTAAACAGAAGCCGTTCTTCTTTGCCTGATGTAGATATAGATTTCAGCTGGAAGGAAAGAGACGAGATTGTGCAGTATGTTTTCAAAAAATACGGATACAGCAGGGTTGCATTTATTTCAACTCACGTTACCATAAAAGCACGGTCAGCATTTAGGGAAACAGCAAAAGTATTTGGTTTCTCAGATGAAGAAATTTCCAAACTCAGCAAGTATATTCCGTGGACAGATGCAAAAAACCTTCCCGAACTTTCAAAAATATTTCCGGAATCAAAATCACTTAACTTTGATAACGAGCCGTGGAAAAGCATTATTAATATCGCAGCCAGACTTGCAAACTTTCCACGGCATTTAAGCATTCATCCGGGAGGAATAATTATTACTCCCTTGCCAATTACAACTTACACCGCACTTGAGTTTGCACAAAATAAAGGAGTAGGCTTAATAATTACTCAGCCTGATATGTACGGAGTTGAAGATCTTGGTCTTGTGAAAATTGATCTTCTTAGCCAGAGATCACTTGGAGTGCTTAGAGATTCAATGCATCAGATAGAAGGTAAATAAAATAATGTCAAAATATTACATTGGAACGGCAGGCTGGTCTTATAAAGATTGGGTTCCATCTTTTTATCCCAAACAGCAATCAGGAAAATTTGATTGGCTTCAGTTCTATTCACACTACTTTAATTGTGTTGAAGTAAACTCAACTTATTATACTTATATCAGTCCAAAAATTGTTGAAGGATGGATAAAGAAGGTAGCTGACAGCGATGAATTTATTTTTCACATAAAGCTGCACCAGGATTTTACTCATAAAAGAAAATATGATGAGCAAAATGTTAAAGCAATCAGATACAACCTTGATCTTCTAACAAAGGCAGAAAGGCTGGGAGGATTGCTCATTCAGTTTCCTTATTCATTTCCTTTTGATGCAAACTCTATAGAATACATTCAAAAGCTGAGAGATATTTTTTCTGATATTAACTGTTTTGTGGAAGTCCGTCACTTATCCTGGAAAAATAATCGTGCTTTTGATTTCTTTAAAGAAAATGATTTGACTTTCTGCACAATTGACCAGCCGCAAATTGGACAGGCAATTCCTTTTGAACCTGTTATAATTAATGATAAAACTTATATTCGTTTTCATGGAAGAAATGCTGATGCCTGGAAAAAATCAATTAATGGTTTTGGTAAAGAACAGTCTTATGAAGAGCGAAGCGAGCGTTATAAATATCTCTATTCTCCCGGTGAGTTGATAGAAATTGAGCAGAAGATAAAATCAATACAGACAAAAGTGAAAGAAGTTCACGTGATTATGAACAATCATCCGCAGGGTGATGCAGTTGCAAATGCATTTGAACTTATTCATCTGCTTGAAGAGAAAGATAAAGTCGAAATGCCGGGTACAATAGTCAAAGCTTATCCAAGATTAGCGGAAATTATTTAGGAAATTTTATGCGTACAATTTTTCATCTGGACCTCGATGCATTCTTCGTTTCAGTCGAAAGAATTCTCGATCCTTCGCTTAAAGGAAAACCTGTAATTGTTGGCGGTGATCCGAAGTACGGAAGGGGAGTGGTTGCTGCATGTTCTTATGAAGCCCGTCAGTTTGGGTTGCATTCTGCTATGCCAATAAGAACGGCATACAGGCTTTGTCCGCACGGAATTTATATTCACGGCAGCCATAAAGAATATTCACTTTACTCTAAAGCTGTAAAAAATGTGCTTGAGAAGTATGCTCCAATTGTTCAGCAGGCATCAATCGATGAATTCTATATGGATTTTACCGGTTGCAGTAATATTTATGGTTCACTGTTTGCCTTTGCTTCATTTCTTCAAAAAGAAATTTGGGAAAAACTTTCACTTCCATGCTCGATCGGGATAGGTAGTAATAAAACAATTGCAAAGATTGGTTCGGATTGTCTAAAGCCTGATGGAATCACTTATATTTTTCCCGGAATGGAAAAAGAATTTCTTGCACCAATGCCGGTGGAAACAATTCCCGGTGTTGGTAAAGTAACACTGTCGGATCTTCACTCAAAAGGAATTTACAGGATAGGAGATATAACAAGTCTTCCACAAGATTATTTTGCAGCTGCTTTTGGTAAATATGGAATTGATCTTTACAGGAAAGCTTGCGGAGAGGGCAGTGAATACTTAACAATTAAATATGAACAAAAAAGTATTTCGCACGAAAGAACTTTTGGCGAAGATGTTACCAGCAAACAATTTCTAAAAGAAAAATTGTTCAAACTTACTCAAATGGTTTGCCAGGATTTGAGAGATATAGATTGGCTGGCTTCCACAATAAATATTAAACTGCGTTACTCTGATTTTAAAACATTAAACCGTTCTATAACAATTAAACCGACTGATGACGACAGAATTGTGTTTGAAGCTGCATGGAATATGCTGATAAAAGCACACACAAGAAGAATAGCCGTAAGGTTAATCGGAGTTGGTGTCAGCAAGTTTTCAAAATTTTCAGAGCAGGGAGAATTATTTGAATGGGAAGAATTAAAAAGAAGAAAGATGCTGAGAGTTGTTACAAAATTAAGAGACCGTTATGGATTTGAAATCGTTCATTTTGGTTCAGCGTGAAATAATTTACTTAAAATAAAATTATCCCGGAGGCCATTGCATGTGTCTTCCGCCAAGAAGATGCATATGCAAATGATAAACTTCCTGTCCTCCATCATTACCGCAGTTAAAAACTAACCGGAAGCCGTTACGCGCAATACCTAGGTCATTTGCTAGCTTATTTGCACAGTCGAACATTTCTCCGAGAAGCTTTGCATGTTCATTCCCTTTAATATCAGTTACTTTTGGGATTTCAATTTTCGGGATGATTAATATATGCACAGGAGCCTGTGGTCTGATATCTTTAAAGGCCAGAACATTTTCAGATTCAAAAACAATGTTAGCCGGAATTTCTTTATTTACTATTTTTGAAAAAATTGTACTCATCTCATTCTCCTTTTTCAATTCCATATTTTTTCATTTTATTATAAAGATGGCTGCGCTGAATATCAAGAAGCTCAGCCGTTTTACTAATGTTCCAGCTATTCTCATTCAATTGCTTTAGAATAAATGCACGTTCAGCTTTCTCTTTAAATTCCTGGAATGAATTCGAGTCTTCGATGATATCATCCATAGTAACCTGACCCGGCTTCAATAAAGATTCAACGTCTTTTCTTTCAATCTCCTTTTTATCAATTACAATAATTATTCTTTCAATAATGTTTTTCAGTTCGCGGATATTTCCGCTCCAGCTCATCTCCTGCAAAAACCTGATAGCATCATCGAGAAACTTTACGGGAGGTTTTTTGTGTTTTGAAGTAATATCTTTTGAAAATGCTGACACGAAAACAGGAATATCTTCTTTTCTTTCTCTTAACGGCGGAATATATATCGGAATTACGTTTAACCGATGGTAAAGATCTTCACGGAATTTTTCTTTTTGGATTTCATCTTTGAGGTCTTTATTTGTTGCCGATATTATCCGGACATCCACATCAATTTTTTTTCCTCCGCCAACACGCTCGATCCTTCCGTCTTCAATCGCTCTGAGAACTTTTGCCTGTGCCTGCTGACTCATATCTCCGACTTCATCAAGGAAAATTGTTCCCTTATTTGCTAATTCAAATTTACCGATACGCTGTGTCATTGCCCCGGTGAAAGATCCTTTCTCGTGTCCAAATAATTCTGATTCGATTAGTTCGTTAGGAATTGCAGCACAATTTACTTCAATGAATGGTTTATCTTTTCTCGGACTGTTTTTATGAATTGCCTTTGCAACAAGTTCTTTCCCCGTTCCATTTTCTCCTGTAATTAAAACTCTTGTATCAAGCGGTGCGACTTTATTAATCATCTCCAGAATATTTTTTATCCCCTTACTTTGTCCAAGTATTTCGCCTTCACCTTCAAGTGATTTTTTGATTTCTATATTTTCTTTTAAGAGCTTTACCTGATGAACTGCATTACGAACACTGATGAGCAGTTTTTCCCTGTCAATAGGTTTTTCAATGAAGTCGAATGCACCGAGTCTGGTTGCTTTAATTGCGTTTTCAATGCTTCCGTGGGCCGAAATTATAATTACTGAAAGAGATGGAGTAGATTCTTTAACTTTTTTCAGGACTTCAAAACCATTCATATCAGGCATTTGAATATCTAGCAACAGGCAAGATGACTTGTTTTCATCCAGCAGTTTCATTCCCTGGATTGCAGATGTAGAAAATTTCACATCATAACTCTCATACTCAAGAATCATTTTAATGCTTTCGCAAATTTCTTTTTCGTCGTCAATTATAAAAATTGTATTCATAGAGTTATTGTAAAATATCTTAATGATCGGATTATCATTACCTGGGAAGGTAATATTTTTTTATTCTCTTCAAGCAAATCCCCAAACAGCTCTCCGTACCAGTTCACATCAATATCCCTGTAATCTACCCGTGATTGTGCTTTAAAATCTTCTTCAAATGTTTCTACAAAATAACCAAATACATTTGCTAAATCCAATATGTTTTCTGAATAACCAAGAAACGCGTTACCAAAGAAGTGAGCTATTTTATCTTTGTCTCCGTAACTGTTTTCGGGCGAGTCAAAAAATAATTTAGAAGGCAGATTTTGATTTTTTAAAATTGAAATTGTTTCATCTGCCGAGACTAATGGATAATAAATGTTCGCATTGATAAGAGGAATAACAATTGGAACTTCGCGGTATGGAATTGAAGTGAATGTTAACGCAAGAAATGCTTCACCGAAGTCGTTGTTAACAAATTCAAGTGCACGAAAATATATTGAATCAACTAATGTAAGGTCGTGATTATTTTTTTTAAGATTGAGAAAATTATCTGATGCAATGAACTCCGACAGATAATTAACTGTTTTTGAGAGATCACTTTGCTGTGGAAAAACAGGTAGGTAAAAAGAAAAAAATAAAAGAAGAATATTTAAAGAAAGCCTATTAGCCTTCATCTACGTTTGAATTACTCCGGGATTAAAGCGTGGTATATCAGGATTGTGGTTTGCAGCTTCTATTCCCATAGAAATATATTTTCGGGTTTCAGCAGGATCGATAATTTCATCAATCCATAATCTTGCAGCTGCATAGTAAGGATTATTTTTTTCATCGTACGAAGCCGAGATTTCACTAAGCAGTTTTTGTTTTTCCTGCTCGGTAACTTTCTTTCCATCCTTCTCAGCTTGCTTAATTTTTATATCCAGCAGTACACTGCTTGCCTGGGCACTTCCCATTACGGATATTTTAGCATTCGGATAAGCATAAATAAATCTTGGATCGTAAGCCTTTCCACACATTGCATAATTGCCTGCACCAAAACTATTCCCGACGATGATTGTTATTTTTGGCACAACGGAATTTGCAACTGCATTTACCATTTTTGCGCCATCTTTTATTATTCCACCATGTTCTGCACGACTGCCAACCATAAAACCGGTTACATCCTGTAAAAAAACTAACGGAATTTTTTTCTGGTTGCAATTCATTATAAATCGTGTTGCTTTATCCGAACTATCGGAATAAATAACTCCGCCAACCTGCATTTCACTTGCACCTTTAACAGATTCTGTTTTTACAACACTTCTTTGATTAGCTATTATTCCAACTGCCCAGCCATCGATTCTTGCATAAGCAGTAATAAGTGTTTTTCCATAGCCGGATTTATATTCATCAATTTCAGAATCATCAACTATTCTTGCAATCACTTCATACATATCATAAGGTTTGATAGTATCTTCAGGCAATATTCCATAAATTTCTTTCGAAGAAAACTTTGGAGGTTTTGATTCAATCCTGTCAAATCCTGCAGTTTGTCTTCTGCCAAATTTATCTATCAGACTTCTGATTTGTGCTAAACATTCCTTATCATCTTTCATTATATAATCTGTAACACCAGAGACATTTGACTGAACACGAGCACCGCCTAAACTTTCATTGTCAATCTTTTCACCAATTGCAGCACGAACTAGATGAGCACCCGCAAGAAAAACTGAACCTTCACCTTCAACAATTAATGCTTCATCACTCATTATCGGAAGATAAGCACCGCCTGCAACACAAGGACCCATAATCGCAGCGATCTGTGGAATTCCTTTTGAAGACATGACAGCATTGTTCCGAAAGATTCTTCCAAAATGTTCTTTATCAGGAAAAATTTCATCCTGCATTGGAAGAAAAACCCCAGCACTATCGACGAGATAAATAATCGGGAGATTATTTTCCATTGCAATTTCCTGTGCACGAAGATTTTTCTTTGCTGTGATCGGAAACCATGCACCGGCTTTTACAGTTGCATCATTTGCTACTATAACACAAGATCGTCCGTTTATTTTTCCAATGCCGTAAATTGTTCCTGAGGAAGGTGCACCTCCGTACTCTTCATACATCCGGAAAGCTGCAAAGGTGCTTAACTCGTAAAAATCTTTTGGGCTGTCGATGAGAAGAGTGATTCGTTCACGTGCGGAAAGTTTACCTTTTTCTTTCTGTTTCTCGATTGCTTTTTGTCCGCCTCCGAGATGAATTTTTTTTCTTTCGTTCTCAAGTTTTCTTAAAAGTTCTTTTTGATAGTCAGCTCGTTTTAAGAACGATTCATCTTCTTTTATTTTAATGCCGATTGGTTTCATTCACAATTTTTTTTAAATGCTTGAATGGATTTTTCCGGGTATGTCAATCTTTTAACAATTCTCTTGCTATAACAATTCGTTGTATCTCGGAAGTTCCTTCACCGATTGTCAAGAGTTTTACATCTCTGTAATATTTTTCTACTGGAAAATCTTTTATATAACCATATCCGCCATAGATTTGAACAGCTTCGCTTGCAGCTTTTTCAGCAATCTCGCTCGCAAAAAGTTTAGCCATTGCTGCTTCTCTTAAATTCGGTAAACCGTTATCTTTCTTCTTTGCAGCTCGAAATGTTAATGACCTTGCAGCTTCAATGTTTGTAGCCATATCAGCTAATTTAAATTGTATTGCCTGGAAAGATGAAATCGGTTTTCCAAATTGAAATCTTTCCTGAGAATATTTCACTGATTCATTCAGACATCCTTGGGCTAATCCCAGACTTACAGCTGCAATTGAAATTCTTCCACCTTCCAAAATCTGCATTGCATTAATAAATCCCATTCCTTCTTCACCTAGAAGATTTTCTTCAGGCACTTCACAATTTTCAAAAGTTAATTGAACTGTTTCACTTGCTCTCATTCCTAGCTTGTTTTCTTTTTTTCCGATTATTAAACCAGGCATTCCCTGTTCTAATATGAATGCGGAAATCCCTTTCTTGCCTTCATTACTATTGGTTATTGCCATTACGACAATTGTTTCACCGGATGCACCATGAGTCGTGAATGTTTTACTCCCGTTAAGCAAAAATTTATTTCCCTTTTTTACAGCCACAGATTTCAGTCCGGCTGCATCACTTCCGGAAGAAGATTCCGTAAGTCCCCAAGCCCCGATTTTTTTTCCTGAAACTAAATCAGGTAAATATTTTTTTCTTTGTGCTTCATTACCAAAAGAGTAAATATGATTAGTGCATAATCCATTATGTGCTGCTACGGACAATGCAATTGATGGGTCAACAACGCTCAGTTCTTCTATGCAGATTACAAATTCCACATAACCTAAACCGGCTCCTCCAAATTCTTCGGGGAAAATAATTCCCATAAAACCAAGCTCACCAAGTTCTCTTAATATTTCTATCGGAAATTTTTGAGCTTCATCCCATTCCATTACATTAGGTTTAATTTTTGACTGTGCAAAGTCACGTATCGTATCACGGATAAGTAATTGGTTTTCGGTTAGCTCAATTAAAAATGGCTCGCTGTCAATATCCATTTAATTCCTTCTGGTATCCCGTATTAATAGTTATAGTTAAGTTTTTTTCTTAATAAAGTCATCTATTATCTCTTCAGCAATATGGTAAGGAGATAGATTACCGAGAATAACTTTTTCCAATGATAAACTTAAAGATTTTTCACCACTTTCGCTCCATAACTTTTCTCTGATAGTGTTCTCAACAATCTCTTTGATCCTTTTTTTTGTCTGCAATTCTCTTTTAGGAATAAAGAGATTGTTCCTTTGCATAAATTCTCTGTGTCTTTCAATTTCATTATTAATTTCTATAATTCCTTTATTCTCAGATGCAATTGTTTTGATGATTCCTGGCATCCAGGATTTTTCATCGTGATCTCTCATCATTAAATTTGTTTGTAGTGATGCGATTGCTTGGTCTGCACCGGGCCGGTCACTTTTATTAAGTACGAAGAAGTCTGCTATCTCCATCAATCCGGCTTTCATTGCCTGTACAGAATCACCTGATTCCGGTACAAGTACAACAATGGTTGTATCTGATGCTTGCACAATATCCAGTTCAGATTGACCTACTCCAACAGTTTCCATAATTACATAATCATTTCCTGCTGCATCAAGAACATCAGCGGCATCGATTGCTTTTTTACTTAATCCTCCAAAACTTCCACGAGTAGCCATGCTTCTTATAAAAACATCGCTATCATGTCCAATCTCGTTCATCCTTATCCTGTCTCCGAGTAACGCTCCTCCTGTAAAGGGGCTCGTCGGATCGACAGCAATAATTCCTATTCGTTTTCCCTGAGAGAGAAATAGTTTTGTCAACTGATTTGTTATTGTACTTTTTCCGGCACCCGGAGGACCAGTGATACCGATCCGGTACGCTTTGCCGACCTTAGTGTAAATCTGTTTTAATAACTCGGCACCTTCATTGTTATAGTCTTCAACTATTGAAATAGCACGCGCTATTTTTCTTCTGTCATTATTAAAAACTTTTTGAGCAATTTCCTGGGGCTGCAATTTTTTAATTATAATTTTGATTGAAAATAATCATAAGTTTTTTTAAGCCCGTCATCATTTTTAATTGAAGGTTTCCATTTAAACTTTTGGAATAGCTTATCCGATGTGATTACACTTCTCAGTTGTTCACCTTTTGCGGAAGGACCGTGTTTTTCTTGTGCTTTTTCTCCAGCAAAATAATTTAGCCTGGAAAATATCTGATTGACATTGGTTTCAATTCCGGTTCCAACATTATAAATATCAGAATTTTTATCTTCAAGTGTAATCAGGTTTGCCATAACCACGTCTTCTACGAAAACATAATCTCTAGTTTGTTTTCCATCACCATTGATAATCGGATTTTCATTCTTCAGCATTTTATTTGCGAAGATTGCTACCACACCAGCTTCCCCGAAAGGATTTTGTCTCGGACCATAAACGTTGGCATACCTAAGAATAGTGTGGTTCAGGTTGTATTCATTCTTGTAAAAATATAAATACTTTTCAATTGTAAGCTTTGTAATTCCATAAGGTGAAACAGGGTTTACCGGATGTTTTTCATCAGCAGGGAAATATTCCTGTTCGCCGTAAACAGCACCACCTGTTGAAGCAAATATAAATTTTTTAACTCCGGTTTTTACACAGCATTGAAGAAGGTTAATGCTTCCAAGAATATTAATTTGTGCATCTGATATTGGATCGTTAACCGATTTTCTCACATCCACTTGTGCTGCCTGATGACATACAATATCGAATTTTTCTTTCTCAAAAATATTAAGAACCTCCTTGTCACCGATATCAAGTTTGAGGAAATGTGCATTTGAATTTACATTTTCTTTAAATCCTGTACTCAGATTATCGAGAACAAAAACATTATGTCCGGCACTAATGAAAGCATCTGTTAAATGAGAACCGATAAATCCTGCACCGCCTGTTACAAGTATTTTCATTTATCAATGTAGATTTTGTGTTTAAAAATATAGTCCATCACTTTCGGGGGGACAAGAAAATTAATTGGTAATCCTTTTTTCACTCTTTCACGGATATCGGTTGCACTGATCTCAATTCCTCTTGTTTGTACAAATACTGCCTGACGATAATAATCATTTTCGAATGGCGGAAGTTGAGATGATTTTCTTTTAAGTACTATCAATGTTGCCAGATTTAATATTTCATCAGGATTTTTCCAGGTATTAAAAGTAAAGATATTGTCGTAACCAATTATTAACTCCATTTCGGTGTATTCCCTTTTTAGTTCCTTAAGAGTATCCACTGTAAAAGAAACTTCGCTTTTTTTTATTTCGATATCAGAATACTCAAAGAAAGGTACACCATCAATTGCAAGTTTGATCATGTTTAACCTGTCTTCAGCAGGGCTTGTAATGATATTGCTTTTTAATGGGGAAATAAATGTAGGAATAAAAATAATTTTTTCGAGGTTTCGTATTTCTTTTACAGACTGTGCCGTGATCAAATGACCAAGATGTATCGGATCAAATGTTCCCCCAAATATTCCAACTTTAGACATTAAGCAGTTCTTTATATTCTATAAAAAGGTCATTAAAGTTTTCGTGCATTTTCTGACTGCAATATAAGAGACTTTCTTTTTTCGAAAGTTCAATATAAAGTTTTTTAATGTCTTCAAAATCATCTATTGATAGAAATCCATCCAGTGTATTAATTAATATATCTTTGCTTGTCACTTGACTTAACAATTTGTCATAATCTTTTTTAGAGTTGAGCAAATATTCAGTCAACTGATTATCAGAACCGGCAAAACAGGTGAATACTATTTTGTTCTTTTCAGATTTTCCAATAACAATTGAAGCTTCATCGGTTTGAGCCAGGCTGAGCACACGCTGAATATCATTTTTGTTCATGCCAATAGTGCTATGAAATAATAAAAGAAGTTTTGTTGAGTTAGTACTTAGTTGTTCCGAATTATTATCATTAAAACTATTTGGGGAAAGACTATTATAAAAAAATCTTTTAAACTGTTCCGGAAAAAAATTTCTGGGAATGAATTCTTTATCCTCCTTGCTCATTAAAATTTTGATTTCCGAATTTGAATTAATATCAGTCAGGTTTTCGATCCAGTTTGAAATAAGAAGCGTATTAAGGAAAGCAGAATATTCAGCAGACAGGTTTGCAAATATTTTAAGACTATCAGGATTCAGAACAGGTCCGGATGCAAAAAGTATTATGATATTTTTAGTCATTGATCAAAATGGTTTTGTTACCCGGTTGTTTATTTAAACGTGTCTGAATTATTCTTTAACCCATCTGAAAATTTCTTTGATTGACAATCGGTT
>JANWIS010000097.1 GCA_025449775.1 Ignavibacteriaceae bacterium | reverse complement strand
ACTATTGACATTCGGAATTCTTTACACCCCTGTTAGTGCTATAACAGGAATTTTAATGCACATTCTTTCGAGAAAAAATGAATTCGAGGCAGACGCTTTCGCAAAAGAAACTTACAATAGCCAGGCACTTGTTACTGCTTTGAAAAAACTTTCTGCAGATAATCTAAGTAACCTTACTCCGCATCCGGCTTATGTTTTTATTCACTATTCTCATCCGCCTTTATTGAAAAGGCTGGAAGCATTGATTAAAGAATAATACTTGGAAATTATCTAAAAATCAAGTTAGTCTTTAATTAACAATTAATAAGTCCGAGTCTGAAAGTCCGAGTCCGTAGTAAACCCCGGACTCAGTCTCCGAACTCAGACTGTCTTTGAGTAATCTCAAAAACAGAATTATTCATTAATGATCGATTAATAATTAATATCCAACTATGGTTTCAGCACAAAATCGGAGCGGCGCGTGGGCCTGCCAAAAAACCGGGAAGCGTCTGCCTTGTGCGGCTGGCAGGATTTTTTTGGCTTGATTTTTCTTTGCTTACTTTCTTTGTATCAAGACAAAGAAAGTAAGAATCGTTAGACGAAAAGTTGAAATTTGTATCTCAATTTTTTTTTGAGAAGGCTTCTAGGATTTAATAATTAATTAGTAAACCGGTTAAGGTTCACTTCATCCATCAGATTTTCTTTCCCGGAAAGTACTTTCGTAAAATGATCAGCAAAATACGGTACCAGCTGGACTCCTTTTGTCCCCATTCCATTAAATAAGAATACATTTTTATGCTCCGGATGCTGACCGATTAACGGACGCCTGTCTTTAACTGTAGGACGAATTCCCGCACGATGATCAATAATTTCAAATGGCACCTTTAATAAATCAGATACTTGATTCAGGAGTTTAGATTTACCATTTTCAGAAGGAAGCTCATTTTGAAAGTTCCACTCATAGGTCGATCCAGTACGGAATTTGTTTTGTCCAACCGGTATTAAGAAAATTCCACTGAGCAGAATAAATTCTTCCGGAAGATCTGGGCATTTGATGGTAAGAATTTCTCCTTTGGCCGGAACGAAAGGAAGATTTTTCCATAATTCATTTTTCAATGTCTGGTATCCGTCACAAAAAATTATCTTTTTACTTTTTAGTGAACGGTATTCAATTTCATTATTGTTTATTTTCATTAACGAGAAGTCAAACTCTTCTTCGATGATTGATGAAGTTTCAGTCAGCTTTAACCGGCACAGTTCTATGAATTCAGGGATGTTCATCCACGCTGATGAATTAATACAGATCAGTTTTTTGAATTCACTGATTTTATCATTGTATAATTCTTCGGGTGCCTCCCGCATGAAATATTTTTTCATGGATTCATCAGCGGAACGAACGGTCCATTCATTCAGGTCTTTTATTGAATGGACTACTTCGAGCACATCCATCGAATGATAAAATTGTTTCCCGGATTCAGTTTCAATTTTTCTGTAAAAATCATTTGCAAAAGGTAACAGCGTATCTGCCATCCAGCTTTTAACAACTCGCCTTCCTGTTACAGGGTTTACTAGTCCTGCCGCAACCTGTGAGGAAGAGCCCGGATTAAATTTATCAAAAACCAATACTTTAAAACCTGAATCAATCAACATGCGGGATAGAACAGATCCTGCAAGACCAAGTCCCACAATAATAAAATCGAATTTATTTTCACTCATGGTTTCTTGCCCTTAAAAGCAACCAGGGCGAGGTACGTACCTTCTTTATTCACTGAAAGCCTGTAAAAGTCAGAAAGCTCCATACTGAAATCAGCAATCATTTTCCATTCTGAATTTTTTTCAAGCATGTATAATTTCCCTTCCTTACCCATCAGGATTGAACCATCAGGGAAAAGAGCAAAGTCTTCGCTGCCGGGTAAAGTAAGGGAAATACGGGTAAGTGAATAATCGATGCAGTTCATCGCATATACATACCATTCATTTGGATTGCTTTTTAAAACGAAATACATCTTATTTCCATCGGGTGATAGTTTCATGCATCTTCCGATGTTTGAAGCGATCAGTCTCCGCTCAGAATTTTTTGTATTCAATACCTGAAGCGTATGAGCTTCTCCGATAATAAACATAGCAACAAGAGAATCGTTCAACATGCAGGCATAACCGATTCCATCTGTATTTTTTACAAGTATAGGATTGCTCGCATTTGCATAAGGAATTTTATAAAATCGTTGACCGGAATCGGCATCAACCCGTACAACAGAGATAAATTTATTGTCTGGCGTAAAGGTGGGAGAGTATTCGCTTTCTTTTGATTCAGTGATCTGAAAACTTGCTTTTGCCTCGAGGTCGTAGCTGTAAATATCTGCCTGGAGGCTATCCATTACTGCTGTATATAGAATTCTCTTTCCGTCAGGCGTAAATGATGGCTGATTGTCATAACCATCCCTGTCAGTAATGTTTTCAGGTTTTGAAAATGTAAAACCGGCAGAGTCTCGTATAATTGAACATAGGTAAATATCCGTTTCAGGTAATTGACCATACGAAAAATTTGAAAGTAGAAATAGAAAAACAATTAATTTTCTTTTCATTTTTATTTACTTAAATACATGATCATTTAAAGTATTATTTTATTTGTTTTTAAATTTTCATTAATCAATCCTTTTTTAGAATTGAATTCCAAGAATGTTTATGGTTCGATAATTAACTAATCAACTATCCCGATAGCTATCGGGAAACGAATCAACAAATTCAAAGCCTGTACTCAACATTTCCCTGTTTATTTACTTTCAAAAGAATGTTTGTATCCATACTGTCAACTTCCGATGAGACATAGGTGATTTTACTGGTATAACCACGAACGATCATACTTAATCCATTAGAGTTATCAATTACTTTGATGGAATCTAATTTACCGCCAAACAATAAATCTCTTTGTACCGTTTTATGAAAAAATCCTTTTTTTAAAATAACTTTATAGTGAGGCTGATCGGTATTTGTATTAAAGCTGTTTTGAGTTTCGATAGAGTAATACTTGTCAAGCGGAAACGATTGTCCCTGGATGCCACTGAAACGCATAGTAAGCAGGAAATTTAACAACAGTGAGGGAGAGACTAAAAAAATGGGAATAGCAAGTGCAAAAATTGAGAAGTAAATTTTAAAATAGTTAGGGGATTGACTTCGCCAGGAAATTCCGCTCAGAACAATTCCCGAACAGATAAAGGCCATGAAAAAATAATTGTAAGTATCATGATCCTTATTTTTTTGAAGCAGGAGGGAAGCAATAAAGGCAAATAGGAAAATCACATGGAACGATACCAACAACAGAAATTTTTCACGACGCATGTCTTTTCCTGTTATCATTAGCACCAGGCCGATGACAACCGAAGAAATGAAAATAAACAAGCTTAAGAAATTGCTCATTGGTATGGTCTATTTCAGATTGATAATAAGTTCATTATTTATCAATTCTGTTACCAGCGAATATAAAGGTTTTTCTGCCGGACCTGTTTTAACTTTTCCGGAATTGTCAAAAATACTACCATGCAAACTACATTTAAATTCATTACCAATAAACTGTACAGGGTTGTCAGCATGTGTACATTTCATAACAAGGGAATGAAAATCTGTTTCAGTCTTTTTTATTACAGTTATATTATAACTTACGTCAAGGGGTATTACAATAAGGTATTTGCTCTTTAAAAAAGCATTCACTGGAACTCTTACTATCTTATTCTCAGATTTAGTTTTATACAACGGAATATTACTGCAGGATTCTAAAATTGTTAACATCGCTGCACCTCCAAAACATAATACGCACCCATTTTTAATAAATTCCCTTCTTTTCATAGTATATTATGTTCATCAATAACACTTTTCGAAATAGTAATTTACAAAGAAAGAAAATTTCACAATTCTAATTCCGAAATGTAAAATAAGACAAAGATTAATTTACAATTCCCAATAATAGAATACAAAAAGAATTATGAAAAGAATAATATTTCTAATAATCGAATCAAAACGAAAAACCAATTCCAATATTAATAAACTGGATGTCGTTTTCAAACGGAGGAGCTGTTGGATCCGGGTTAATCACAAGTGATGGATTCTGATCACCGGTATGAGAAAGTCTTACATCACCTTTAATTGCAATATTTGGAATCGGAAAATAGGTTAATCCTGCAATCACATGACTCTGATCTAATGTCGGATCTTCAATTCCATTCGTTGGAATAGTAGAATTCAGATTCATTTTCTCATAACGAACAAACGCTAACAAGGAACGCTTTTTCTCACTCTTCCTGTTATGAATCAGATCGTAAGCAGCTTCCACATAATATCCAAAAGCACTTTCAGGAGTATTGTTTGCAAATGCAGAATTAATTTGTTTTGCATCCGGAATGGACACAGTAGTTGCCAGCGCCTTAATCGTTAGAGCCTTGTTTTTATATTGAACATTAGCTTCCCCAAGTATTACAGGCGTCCCTAATGGACCCGACTCGAGGTTGAGACTATCAGCTTCTTTAGGAGAAAAACCAACAGTTCCTCCGGCATAACCAGATACCTGGAAAGAAAATTTGTTTATATTGTATTGTACAGCACCTGTAAATGCAAGATTATTTGCTGAGGCCTTACTACCTTCATACCTGCCGCCACGAATTAAGGTTCCATGTTCAAATCCCGAACTGTTAAGACCGTTAAGTACAGCAAAACTTAAATTCATTGGAAGCGCATCCAATTGAGTATAAATTCCAATTCCAAGTTCTCTCCAGGTAGAAGGAATAACCAATTGCTCTAACATTGGTCTTTCGTTTCCATTGTAAGTATTCGGAAGATGGTTCTCATTAATTATTCCAATCCTTGGAAGAAATAACCCTGCATTCAGATAAGTGTTTCTGCTTACATAAAATTTAATGTAAGCCTGTTCAATGGCTATTTCACCACCCTCTTCACCACCACTGACTTTTGCATCTTCTATTTCAATTTCCGAGAAGAAAGAAAACCGGTCAGAAAATTTATGTCCGAAAAAGAGAACAGTTCTTTCCAGGTTAATTTCAGATTTATTTAAATTGCTGTTGTATTGATAGAAATAATTACCGTAACCTCCGATTGAAGTAGAAGAATTTTTACCGAATATCATGGAATCCTCTGCCGTGTTTGTTTGAGTAAAACCTGACAGAGAAAAAAGGACTAATACACATACTATTATAGATTTCATTGATTGATTGTTTAATTAGGGCGCAAAGAAAATAATTATTTAGAATGATTCCAAATAAGGAAATTATAAAATTCAAAACTAATGAAAAATATCCGGTTGAATAGATTTCCAATAAGCTGGTTATAAGGATTCTATATCTACAAAATGTTGTTGAAAAAAGGAATTACTTTAATTGAAATGCTATTAATTATTAGCATTATCAATCATTCTGAATCCTTTACCATGAATATTGATGATATCCAGAGAAGGGTCGTCTTTCAGGTATTTCCTGAGTTTTGTAATAAAAACATCCATACTACGGGCATTGAAATAATTATCGTCACCCCAGATTTCTTTCAACGCCTTTTGTCTCGGAAGCAGTTCATTTTTGTAAAGACAAAGTAATCGAAGTAAGTCAGCTTCTTTTGGTGATAGTTTTTCTGAACTATTATTGAGTGAAATGGTGCGGTGATCGTAATGAAAATTATACTTACCTATTTTAAATTCTTTTTGTGAAGACTCCAGTGTTTTGTCAGCACTTCTTTTTAAAATCGCTTTTAATTTATAGAGTAAAACTTCCGAATCAAAAGGTTTGGTTATATAATCATCTGCTCCAACCTGGAAGCCGGAAAGCATATCTTCCTTCATTGTTTTTGCGGTGAGAAAAATGATTGGAACCTGTTCATCTTTTTCACGGATTTCCCTGGCTAAAGTAAATCCGTCCTTTCGTGGCATCATTACATCAAGAATACAAATATCAAATTTTCCGGATACGAAATTTTCATAACTGGAAGCTCCATCGCTACAGAGTTTTACATCGTAGTCGTTTAACTCGAGATAGTTTTTTAAAACTGATCCGAAATTCGGATCATCTTCAACAAGGAGAATTTTAATTTTCTTTTTCATGTATTTGTTATTATTTATTTTCCTGTTGGAAGGAAAAATTCAAAAGTGCTTCCTTTTCCGGGATCACTTTCAACATTTATCCATCCTTTGTGTTGTTCTATAACTGCTTTTACATAACTCAATCCAAGGCCAAATCCTTTTATGTCGTGAATATTTCCCGTTGGAACACGGTAAAATTTTTCGAATATGTTTTTCTGTGTATCCTTTGACATTCCTAATCCTTTATCTGATACCCGAACGGTCAGCCCGTTTTTCAGATTCTTTGTTTCAATTAATATCTCCGGTTTGAAGGGAGAATATTTATTTGCATTGTCTAATAAATTAAAAATGACATTCGACAAATGAATTGAGTCACCAAAGAGAATGGGAAAAGTTGCATTCAACAGGCTGATTATTTTTCCTTCCTTATTTTCAACCTGTATAGAAATGAACTCAACAGCATTCTGAATGATTGTATGAATATTAATTTCTTCTCTCTTAATAATAAATTCTCCTTTTTCAATTAATGCCATCTGCAGCACATTTTCAACCTGTGCATTCATTCTCTTATTTTCTTCGCGGATAATTTTAGTGAAATAGTCAAATTTTACTTTATCGGATTGAACCCGGTGATCCTTAATTGAATCAACAGCTAATGAAATAGTTGCTATCGGTGTTTTGAACTCATGCGTCATGTTATTGATAAAATCACTTTTTATATCTGATAACTTCTTTTGCCTGTATATTACTTTAATCGTATAGGCAAAACCAAAAATAACAATAAATGTAAAAATGGTTGATCCCAGTAGCATGATCCACATCGATGAAAGTACATGCTTCATTCCGCCCGGAAAATGTAATATAAGGTAATCCGGTTTGGAAATAATATCGTTTGGAAAAAGCAGTGTCTTATATTTTGAATGCAATAATTCATTGGTGGGTACAGAAGTCTTTGACAGAAAAAATGAATTTTTATTCCCGTTCAGTACACCATAATTTACTTCCTGGTTAATTCCGCGGTTAGATAGTTCATATTTTATAATTGAATCAAGCCGTGTTGAATCGAGGCGGTTATGAAGATCATTTTCCGGCCCTGCAAATTCGATGGCCATCTTCTCCATTACATCACTCAGTTTTTCTATTCGTGCCTTGATTTTTTCTTCATTACGCCTTATTACAATCTCGGCGGAGTCGCCATAGATTCGTGTGATTCTGGAACTCTGAATGGTATGTTGTGAAATAGAATCCCGTTGAATTATGTTTCGACGTTGTACCCGTAAAAAAGTCTGATTGCTTCCAGGCCTGTGAAATTCAATGTTGATGTCGGCATTATCCAGGTCATCCACTATTGGTGGCGGCTTTACAGCATGATTTGGTATTTCAATGGTTGTATCAGTAATAATAATCGGGACAAATGAAGCGGTATCACGGATGATCAGCTGGCTGATGCGTGCAGGATCAATATTGAAAACTCTTTCGTTGAGAATTTGCAATGCTTCGTTGGTTTCAATCCGGTCGACGATTGCATTCATTGCCTGGCTGACCGATTGATCAAATTGCTGTTCTTTGATTCGAATGTCGTGCAGAATCCAGTAAAGTTGCAAACTGATAATGCCTATCAGCGCAATGCTCATAAGTAAAATAATGACCTTAAAACTCTTTTTAATCATTGCTGGTAAATGTACTCCACATTAACAATTGACCATGAAATTTAACCAATATTTAACAGAGATTAACGGCGTATTAACCTCCGGGCTATCAATAGTGAGTTTACTTTGTGAGATAAAATTAAACCACCATGTTCAACCGACTACAACTCCGAGAAATTATTGCGTGGATGGCACTTGCACTTGCCTTCATCCTTTTTAGTGTAACAATTGCTTTTGCTCAAACCAAAAACGTAAATACAGAAATTGAAAATGGTAATGTTCACATTAGTATCAGTAATACTCAAAATGGTATCACACATAATTTTGATACTTCTTTTGTTTTGACTGATGAAGCAGATATTGAAAAAATTATAATAGATAAAGGTAAACTTGAGCAACTTTCAGCAGAAACGGATAAGATCAGCAAGGAAATTGAAATTTCAATCCGAAATCTGAATGATTGCCTTGAAAACCTTAACGAAAAATTGAAGTGTGATATTATCTATCTGAATAAAGATGATGATGGTTCAATTAAAGACCTGGAATTTTTGTTTTCAGATTCGTCAATGTTTGATAGTGAACATATTAAAAAATTCATAAAGAATTATAAGATTGATGATGATTTTAAAGATCATCTTTCTAAAAGTAGGGTAATTATTATTGACAATGGAAAAAATATCAATTTAAATGATGAGGATATCGTTTTTGCCAAAAAGGGAAATAAAGTTGTTATAAAGAATTATTCACAGAAAAATACTGAACAACGAAATAAAAAAGAGGACATTAAAACAGAAGAGAATGATAATATTCCGGGGGTTCGCTCATTTAAATATTATCCAAATCCTACAGCAGGTAATTTTAAAGTAAGTTTTAATGTAGAGAATAAATGTGATGTTTTAGTAGAAATAATGGATGTTGCCGGAAAAGTTGTTTTCAAAAATAGAAGCAGGAATTTTGAAGGTAAATATACTGAAGAGTTTAACCTTGAAGACAGTGATGACGGTAGTTATATTTTAAAAGTAACCGTAGGTGAAAATTCCATGTCGAGAAAAATAATTCTGAAAAAAAATTAGTTAGTGATAGAGTTTAGTAATAGGTTAAGTTTACCCCGGAAATATCCGGGGTTTTTTTATTTATTATACTGGGGAAATTATAATGGAAAAGTTTCATTCATTTTAACTTTCATAGCCTGGTTGATATGCCTTTTTTCATGAACAATAATTAATTCAAGTACATCTTTAACCTTTAAAGTTACCAGGGATGCAACGGGAGATGTAATTACAAATTCAAGTCTATTTCCTTCCTCAATTTGTATAAATACATTTTGTAAACTCTCATTGTGATTGAAAAAGGATGGGATTAATTTTGCAGAAAAAATATTCTTTGAAGGAGTGAAAATCAGCGGGTTTTTATATTTTTTAGTGACAACTTCCCCCAAAGAAAGAATCATTTTCTTTCCTGTATACTTTGTTAGTGGATTATATCTTTCCCAGAAAGTTTGTTTAAACTGAGGGAGGATAACAACTTTTAATTTATTAAGATATTGTTCATTCGATTTTATTATATGATCAAAACATTGACCAATGCTCCAGGCTTCTTTGGAAGGTTTCCAGTTTAATTGAATGTCATTTAATTTCCCGAATTCATCTTCAACTTTTTGTGTTATTGCTTTGATTTGTTCCGAAAACATTTTAAAAAAATTTACCGTTGAAGAAACGAATTTATAGTATCTGTCAAAGAACGAAATAAATTTGAAACTATAAATGAAAACGGACAGTTCCTGAAATTTGATTCCTGGAATCTTTATTCCCAATTTAGCGGTGTGAAAACTGTCGGTGACTATTATAATTACTTCGTTTCTCAATTATCAGGGATCTATGAATCCAATGAAGCTGAGCAAATTACAATTCTCGCATTTGAAAGCATTCTTAACTTCAAACGAATCGACATCAGCATCAATAAATCGAATTTGCTTGAAAGTGAAGCAATAAAAAAATTCCAAATAATCTTAGAAGAACTGCTTACCGGTAAACCAATTCAGTATGTATTGGGAAGTGCATGGTTTTATGGGATGAACTTAGTTGTAAATAGTAATGTCCTTATTCCACGACGAGAAACAGAGGAGCTGGTGAATTGGATATTAAAGGATACGAGTAAATTTAATGACCGGCCGAAATCGATTGTAGACTTTTGTACGGGAAGCGGTTGTATTGCACTTGCATTAAAAAATAATTTACCAACGACATCTGTAGTCGGGGTTGATGTTTCAACAGATGCATTGGAAATCGCCAGGCTGAATTCAATGAAGCAAAATCTGGAGGTAGATTTT
>JANWIS010000096.1 GCA_025449775.1 Ignavibacteriaceae bacterium | reverse complement strand
GACCAGAGTTTTCTAGGCTAAGAGGAATGGTGGAAGAAAAAAAACTTGCTGACAACTTTGAATTTACAGGCTTATTAAATCGCCTGGATATTTTTAAATTGATGCAAAGAAGTAAAATATTAGTTCATCCGTCACAGTTCGAAGGGTTTGGTTTTGTTTTTGCCGAAGCACTTGTTAATGGAATGAATATAGTTTCATTTAACGTCGGTGATGCACAAAACCATCCAAAATGGCTTATTGCTCAGGATGAAAAGGATTTTATAATCATTTCAATAAATTTGCTTTCAGTTAAATTGGATTTAAGCCGTGTAAACCTTTTTCCACTTGCCGAAACTGTAAAACGATATGCAGGAATTTATGGTATGTAATAATTTAGTTGCAGAATTAATATAACATGAATCAAATAATATTATTTAACCCGAGGAGTGCAAACTCAAAACACAGGATTCCGAATTCAATCCTACAGGTTGGTGCTTCCATCGAAGGTAAATATGATTATGTATTTGTGGATGGAAACCTGGAGAGAGATCCATGGAAAAAATTAAATGCTTATTTATCTTCAGGTAAATTTAAATTTTTTGGCTGCACTGTTATGCCCGGAATGCAGTTAAAACAAGCTATTCTTATTACAAAAAAAATCAGAGAAGAATTTCCCGATGTTATTAATATCTGGGGAGGATACTTCCCTTCCAATCAGTATAAATCTGTTCTAAATTCAGGTTGTGTTGATTATGTAATTAATGGACCGGGTGATGAAGCACTCCCACATCTTCTTGATTCAATTGAAAAAATGTTTTCCGGCAAGCAAGGTGAAACTGATCTTTCATCAATTAAAAATATAATTTTTAAAAAGAACGGTGAGTTTATCAGAACTCCAAAAGCAGATCTTCTTGACCAGGATAAACTTCCTCCGTTGCCTTACAAAAAATTAAATGAACTTTACCCGTTAAAATATTACCTTGGAAAAACTTTTTTAGGAACAAAAACTGCTGCTTACCATTCAAGTGTAGGATGCCCGTTTACTTGTTCATTCTGTGCAGTTGTTCCCATTTACGAAGCAAGATGGAAAGGAAAATCTGCACATTTAATTTATAATGATATCAAGTTTCTAAAAGAAGAATATGGTACAAACGCAGTCGAGTTTCACGATAATAATTTTTTTGTTTCAGAAAAACGAACAGTGGAATTTTCTAAGCTGGTGAAGAATGAGAATATAATCTGGTGGGGTGAAGGAAGGATTGATACTATAAATAAATATGATGATGAATCTCTTGCAATAATGAGAGAAGCAGGCTGCAGGATGATCTTCTTTGGAGCAGAAACCGGGAATGATGCAATTCTTAAACAAATGGATAAAGGCGGAACTCAAACCGGTGAACAGATTAAAGCATTCGCAGCCCGGATGAAAGAGTTTAATATCATACCAGAATATTCATTCGTTTTAGGTTTGCCTGCTGAATCACCTGAAAAAGTTATGCAGCAGATCGATGAAGACATTCGGTTTATAAAACAGATAAAAGAAATTAATCCTAACACTGAAATAATAATTTATGTTTACAGTCCGGTTCCGACTGAAGGATCAGAACTCTATAACGAAGTAGTAAAATCCGGTTTCAGATTTCCTGAGAAGCTCGAAGACTGGCTTGATCCGAAATGGGCGAATTTTGATTTACGAAAAAATCCGCTAACACCATGGCTTCAACCTGCGATGGTTGATAAGATTTTAAATTTTGAAACTGTTTTAAATGCCCGTTATCCTACACTGTCTGATTTTAAATTGACAAGCTTCCAGAGAAAGACAATGCGCACTCTCTCTTCTTTACGATACAAGAAAGGAATTTATAGTCTTCCATATGAACTGAAAGCTTTACAGAAGTTCTGGCTTAAATATCGTAGACCGGAAGTAGAAGGATTTTATACGGAATGAAGCCTGTAAAAAAAAAGAGCATACTAAAAAAAATTGCATTCAGAGTTCTCCATCCGCTTTCAGAATCTTATCTGTCCAAAGAAAGAAATTATAAGTATAAAAATATTAATGTCACAATATTTCCTGGAGTATTTCATCCGGGGTTTTTTTTCAGCACAAAGCTTTTACTTAAATATCTTGAGCAAATTAATCTTAGCCAGAAATATATCCTTGAGCTTGGAGCCGGTACCGGATTAATATCTGTTTATGCATCTAAGAAAGGCGGATTTGTCACTGCATCTGATATTAGTTTAACAGCTGTTTACAATATTGAGAAGAACTCGAAGATGAATGATGCATATGTTGAAGCAATACACTCTGATCTGTTCGATGATATTACTCATAAAAGGTATGATTATATAATTATTAATCCTCCCTACTATAAAAAAACTCCGGTTGGTGAAAAGGAATTTGCATGGTTTGGTGGAAACGATTTCCAGTATTTTCGTAAGCTGTTTACACAGCTTGCAAATTTTATTTATGAAAATACAAATGTTATAATGATTTTATCCGACGAAGCTGAAATTGATATGATCAAATCTATTGCACAAGAATACCGTTTTTCATTAGTGGAAGTTTATCAGAAAAAAACCTGGGGAGAGGAACATTTCATTTTTAATATCAGAAGTACAGAAAAATTTTAGAGACAAAAGCATCCTGAAATCTCATCTCAAATACTCCAGTTGCTTACCATTAATTTTCAACTTATAAGAAACAATCAACGACGAACTAAAAAGACCAATTGCTCCGTATAATTTTGGATATGCAAATAATGCCCATATTCCAATTGTAACTTTTGGTGAAATGTATGGCAGCCTCGTGGCAATTAATAAAAATGAAATTATAAAACATATCCACAATAAATTTGAACGAATATTTACAAGATGATTGAGCAGTATAAATATTGGGATTATTATTAAAATATAATGGTAATCCATCGACGCAGGATTTAATATTACGCCTGCAATAATAAAAGTTCCGAATGATAAGTCTGGTTTGTTAAACTTGTAAACATTGTAAATTGTCAGGGACAAAATTATCAAGCTGAATATTATAGCTAACGATTTTCCTAAAACAGGCAGATCAAATATAGGTTCAGGGTTCCAATATTCATGATAAGAAGTTATGTGATTAAAAAAGCTGTGGACTGTTTGATACGCTGTAACACTTAAAGATGGATTGGAACTATAGTTGGAAAGTTTATTAATATATTCAAACCAGGAATCCAGTCCAACAAATGGCAATGTTACAAAGAATATTAACACAATAGTTAATAACAACCAGCCAAAACTTTTCCACTTTTTTTGATTCAGTAAAAGTATCCACAGAATAAATGTTGTGGATTTGAGAACAAAAATTAGTCCTATAATAATTCCTAACCATTCTTCTTTACCACTTCTGTATGCCAGCCAGACTAGTGTTAACAGAAATAAAATTAATATATAAACCTGCCCGTATGAAAAATTTACGTACAACGGTTGGTATACAAAAAAAATAATTAATATTATCGGCAGCCAAATTCCTTTATGACTATTACTATTTGTAATAAGTGTGATTGTAATAAAAAGGATTATTACGTTAAAACAGGTCCAGATTATACGAGCAGTTTTGTAATCGAAAGAAGCAATCGGCAATAAAATAAATGAGGTTGTAGGAAGATTAACACTATAGATTTCATAAATGCCCGGATCATATTTTCCAACTTTACTGCTAAACCAATAATCATTATAAAAATTGCTGACAGACTCACCCTCAAGTAAAAGCTTTGAAGCAGTATAATAGGTTACAAAACCATGACTTGAACGGTCGCCATTTCTAATTACAAAAAATATAAAATATAAAAAAAGTATTGATACAGCCGCCCAAAGCAATTGAACCTTGAATAGAGAAACCTTTTTGAAAATTCTATTTGAGAAGAAAGACATTATAGAGACGTGAGCGGTGAAAGATTCAGCGAGCAGACACACTTCCTGCAAATCGCGTCAGTATCCATGTCAAGATTTTGTCGGAATGAAATAGATTCTTCTGAATTAATAATATCAGATAAGGAATTTTCATAAATGCTTCCGATTTTTTTATGGAAGAAACAGGGACGAACACTTCCATCAGCTTCTATAACTGTTGAAACCCATGGGGCATTACACCTGACTTGCGGAAAATCATTTAAACCATGAAATGCACCATAGTAGAAATAGAATCTGCGTATTTTATCCGGTGATTCGGCTATATATCCGCTGCTGAAATCTTGTGAATGACTTTGAATTAATTTTTCAATTACTTCTTTAAATTGTTTTAACTCTTCAAGTGATAAGCTTATCTCTTCGATTTTTGCTTCTCCCCATAACTCCGGTCTGTTAAATGCATCAGTTGAGATATCGGCAGTTAAAAAACTTATTTGATCTAACCCGATTTCTTTGGAAGCCTGAATGATATTCGGAAAATCAAAAAAGTTTGAACGCTGAATTACACAACGTCCTGTAACCCTATAATTTTTCTTAAGCGATTTAATTGCTTGAACACCTGTTTTTAATTTTTCATAAGCTTTGGGAATATTTCTTATTTTATCATGCACTTCCTTCGATCCATCCAGAGAAACTATTACTTCATTTGTCATCGAAATTATTTCTTCAGCATATTTCTGAAGCAGAATTCCTGTTGAAAGAATAGTTATACTGATATTATTACCTTTAAGAATTTCGCACAGCTTGAAAAAATTCGGATGCATTAATGCTTCTCCACCGGACATCACAACTGATTTTGTATTGAATTTTTTCAGCGAAGCTAATAGCTTTTCAACATCGGCTTCATTTATTTGCTTAACATCATTATTTCCTTTCCATATATCACACATAACACAACGGCAATTACACCTGCTGTGTGGCATAAGTATTACAATCGGCAGAGAATATATTTTATGTGACTTCAGCGAATAATACCGCTTAATAGTATCCAGTGTTAATGCTTTTTTCATTCGGCTGATTTTCTTATAAATTATTTCTGTTCATAACATATTGGAATTTATTTTCCTATCAAGATAATAATCCCGTTTCTCCTGAACCAATGTATTTCAAAGTATTTCCTTTAAAATCAGAGAATAAATTATATCTCTTAAGATTATTTACAAAAACCAATCAAAACTGTTATTGGAATTAGCCGAATACCGGTTGTGTAATTGTCAGTAAAAATAAAAAGTAATTTATTATATTTCATCGTGTTCAATAAAGCCAACGCTAATGTCAAAAATTCTGAAGTCAATATTTACTCTTTTTCTACTCGGGCAGTTAAATGCAGAAACAGGCGATTACTTTTTTAGCCAGTTGACTGATGCTGATGGTCTTTCACAAAGCACAATCATTGCAACAATGCAGGATAGACAAGGTTATTTATGGTTTGGTACAATAGATGGATTGAACAGGTACGATGGTTATGACTTTAAAGTCTTTGCTAATGATCCATCAGATTCAACTTCTATTTCAGATAATTTTATTTCGGCTCTTTATGAAGACAGTGATGGATTAATCTGGATTGGAACAGTTAACGGCTATCTAAATTGTTTCGACAGGAAAAAAGAAAGTTTTAAAAGATTTTACATAAATAATTTCTTTGAAGTTGTCAGCAAACCACAAGCAATTTTCTACAACTACCCGCTTGCATTTTCCAGAAATCAAATAAATACGGTAACATCAATTGTAGAAGACAATCAAGGTTTTCTATGGATTGGGACCTGGGGAAACGGCATAATTAAATTCGATAAAAAAAATAAAACCGGTATTCACATTTTTTATGAACCGAAAAATCCATTGAGTTTGGACTGCAACAGAATAACTGATATTATAACTGATAAAGATGATCAAATTTGGGTTGCAACTTTTGGTGACGGACTTAATAAATTGATTCAGGGTTCTTTGGAAGATGATAAACTAAACTCAAAAATAAAACCGGGATTTCTTCATTATAAAATGAACCGAAATCTTAAAAGTTCTTTAAGTGATGATTATGTAATCGCTCTTTTCGAAGATAAGCTTGGTAACATATGGATTGGAACTTTTTCAGGCGGACTCAATAAATTAAGTGTGAACGAAAAAAAACAGCCGCCCGAAAAAGCAAAATTCACAAGGTTCATGAAAACTGAAAGTAATAAGCAGGGACTTTCTGATAATACTGTAATGGCAATTGTACAGGACTTTGAAGGATATATCTGGATTGGAACTTTCGGAGGCGGTTTAGATCGCTTTGATACTGAAACTGAATCATTCACTAATTTTCTAAAAATTTCTTCTCAAGCGGAATTATTTCCCGACTTTGAAATTCTTTCACTTTTTATTGACAACTCCGGAATTCTCTGGGTCGGTTCTCATCTTGGTGAAGGTGTAACAAAAATACAGAAAAGTAAATTGAAATTTGAGATCATCAATAGAAGATCGTCGGAAAACCTCAAGCTGAATGATGACGTTGTATGGGCTTTATTTAAAGACGAAGAAAATAATTTGTGGGTTGGTACGTATAAAGGCGGATTAAATTTTTTCAACTTCAAAACAAATCAAAAACGAATTTTTAATCTCTCATCTGAAAATCCCAATCAAATAAGCGACAATCATATCAGGTCAATCACTGAA
The DNA here is from genome assembly GCA_025449775.1 of Ignavibacteriaceae bacterium. GTDB lineage: Bacteria > Bacteroidota > Ignavibacteria > Ignavibacteriales > Ignavibacteriaceae > IGN2. Next base: position 13,944 of record JANWIS010000096.1, on the reverse strand, counting down.
GATAGACTTGGAAATATCTGGATCGGAACTTACAGCGGCGGGCTGAACAGGATTGATAAGTCGAGAAAAGAAATTGAAGTATTTAAAAACGAACCTGGGAATTCAAATTCTCTTTCTGCAAACCAGGTATTGGATATTTACATTGAATCTGAAAAGACCATCTGGGTAGCAACATTCGGTGGAGGCTTGAACAAACTCACTTTCAATACTAACTCTTCGGGGGAACCAATCTTTAAAGTATTCAAGCATCTATCTTCGGATCCTGCTTCGTTATCTGATGACAGAATTTATACAATTCTGAAAGACGAAAAAGGAAATTTCTGGATTGGAACTTACGGTGGAGGGCTTAACAAGTTTGATGAAATATCGGGTAAGTTTGAATCCTATCTTCCTGATCCTGAAAATCCGCAATCAATATCTAATGATAAAGTCCTCTGTTTATTGGAATCAACTTCGGGAGATTTATGGATTGGAACATCAGGTGGTGGACTGAATAAATATTTGTCCGAAACAAATTCATTTAAATTTTATTCTCAGGTTCAGGGATTGAACAGTGCTGTGGTTTATGGAATTCTTGAAGATGGCAACGGAAACTTATGGTTGAGCTCAGACGATGGTATTTTTCTTTTTAATCCAAACACTGAAAAATTTACACAGTTTGGAATTGAAGATGGAGTACAAAGTCTTGAATTCAGCGGTGGTTCATATTTTAAGGATTCACAGGGAATCATGTATTTCGGTGGAATAAATGGCTTCAATCATTTTCATCCTGACAGCATTGTTATCAATTCCTATTTGCCTTCTGTTGTAATCAGCAATATTCACGTGATGGATGAAATAATTAAAGGTGAAACTGATGAAATAATTTTATCCTACGATCAGAACTTTATTTCGTTCGAGTTTTCTGCACTTGATTTTTCAGCACCGAACCGGAACAAGTATTCTTATATTCTCGAAGGGTTTCAAAAAGAATGGATGTTTACAGATGGCAAACGCAGAACAGCAACTTATACAAACCTGCCTTCGGGTGAATTTGTTTTTCGTGTCAAGGGAACAAACTCTGATGGTATCTGGAATGAAAATGCTCTGTCAATCCGGATAATAATTAATCCACCAATATGGCAAACATGGTGGTTTGTTACTTTGATAATTGTACTGATCTCATTTTTTATTTATTACCTAGGCACTATCAGGATAAAGAATCAGCTGGAAATAGAAAAATTAAAACTGAAAATTGCATCTGACCTTCATGACAATATTGGTTCCGGATTAACTGAAATTTCTATTCTTAGCGAGCTGGCTGAAAGAGATAAAAATAATCTCGGTTCTTCAACTAAAAAAGATCTGCAGAAGATAAGTGACACAGCAAGATATCTTGTTGATTCAATGAGCGACATTGTGTGGGTTGTTAATCCGCAAAGAGATTCTCTTCGCGACCTGATAATAAAGTTAAAGGATTCTTACAACGAATTCTTTAGTTCAATTGGAATCTCATTCCAGGTTAACAACGTTGAAAAGAGTGATGATATAAAGCTCCCGATGGAGTACAAACAAAATCTTTTGCTAATGTTCAAAGAAGCAATTAATAATGCAATAAAGCACAGTTCGTGCAAAAAAATTATTTTAGAGGCATTCTATAAAAATGATATCATCGAAATTATTTTAAAAGATGACGGCCATGGTTTTGACTCGAATACAAACAGTTTGGGAAATGGAATAAAGAATATGGAAGCCCGCTCAAAAAAATTAAGCGGGAATTTAAAATTAGTTTCAGAAAACGGAAAAGGAACAACTATCTCCTTTTCCGGAAAGCTTGGTAAAGTAAACCGATTTAAATCACTATTTGATTAATTAATATTCTGGAAAAAAATGATTAATGTAGCCATTATAGAAGATAACGATACAATAAGAGAAGGTTTATCAGCACTCGTAAACGGAACGGCAGGTTATAAAAGCATTGGTTCGTTTGGCGATTGCGAAAGCTTTCTTGCGAAACTTGATTCGCTCGATGTTAATGTTGCATTAATGGATATTGCTCTTCCCGGTATTAACGGAATCGAAGGAGTGAAAAGAGCTAAGAAGATTAAACCGGGTATCGATATACTTATGCTTACGGTTTATGAAGACAGTGAAAAAATATTTGATGCTATCTGTGCCGGTGCTTGCGGTTATCTTGTTAAAAAAACTCCGCCATCAAAATTGTTAGAGGCAATTAAAGATGTATTTGAAGGGGGCTCGCCTATGAGCAGCCAAATTGCAAGACAGGTTATTGATGCTTTTAAAAAATCAAAAGATGCTAAAGATGATAAAGCTGATTACGAGCTGAGTACAAGAGAGAAGGAAGTTATTAATCTTCTTGCCGGTGGAAATAATTATCAGCAAATAGCTGATCAGCTTTTTATAAGCGTTGATACTGTTCGTCATCACATAAAAAATATTTATAGAAAACTTCACGTTCATACACAATCAGAAGCTGTAGCCAAAGCCATCCGTAAGAACATTATCTGACCAACTTACCCTGACTACATATCTATGTGATTCTATCCGTCTGAATCCTTGGATAAATGCAAAAATTACATACTTATGTAATTGCACAACTTTTATAAAGTATTAGTTTTAACACAGAAATTATAAGAAATCGTGCATCGTTAACCGGCTACTTTGAAAATAGAAACGGAAAGATTAAACAATTAAAAGGGTGCCCAGATGGAAACAACAAATACAAAAAAGGAACTAAGCAATCCCATTTCCGATCTTATCAGCGACGAGATATTCGATCTACTGCAAACACGCGGATTAATTAATGAGAGGGCTGTACGAGACTATATCATCAGAAAAAAATTCAAATCGCTGCGTGCACAAAAATTAAGAACAGGAGATGCGATTGACACTTTAAGAGAAGAGTATCCATACCTTCAATTTGATACGATCAGAAAAATAGTACATAATCCCCCTAAAAGCATAGCTAACTAAACAACGCACTCTACAGAGTGATCACCCTGTCAATTCGTGGCAGGGTGGTTCATATCTCTCTTCTTCAAAATTATTATTTCAATGGTTGATGTTCAGGTTTGAGTAAATCATTCACTTCTTTAACAGGATTGAATGTTGCACGCGGAACCTCTACAAAAACAGTAAGCCAATAATACATCCCGCCGTTCCACAAACCAGGCAGTTCCAATGCTTTTAGTTCTTTACCATCCTTCGATTTTGTTGTGATTAAACCTGTATCCGGGTTAGAATAATCCTGCAAAGAAAAATTTTTTCCTTTATAATCTTTAACTCCGCAAATAAAATCAACAGGACTGAAGTGAGTAGCAGATTCAAGAATTTCTTTTTGTCCCTTTTCTGAAAGATCAACCTGTGAAGTTTCCACAACCTGCTTAGAAATTTTACTATCTTTATCCTCCACCCAAAATGGACCGCCTCCGGGATGTTTTTCTTTTTTAACCATTCCACAAATACGAATCGGGCGGTTCAAAAAATTAAATAAATATTTTTTCTTCTCAGTTACATTCATTGAATTGAATTCCGGTGTCAACTGATAACCAATTTCTTTTTTTATGAATTCAATAATTTCTTCAATAAAATTTTCGTTTGATTTTTCTTCGGTACACTTTTCTAAAAAACTGAATATTTTTTTCTGTAAAGAAATAAGATACCCACCTAAAATCATTTTATACTTATACGTTTCACTTTTTAAATGGTCAGGGGAAATGTTATCAATATTCTTAATCAAAATTAGATCTGCTTTCAGTTCTTCAAGATTTTTTAAAAGCGCTCCATGACCACCTGGTCTGAAAGTAATATTTCCCTTCTCATCTCTGAATAGAGAATTATCAGAATTTACTGATACAGTTTTGGTTGAAGGACTTTGGAATGAAAAACCAACCTCAAACTTCCAGCCTTCCTTTTTATATTTTTCATAAAGTGACTGGAATAACATTTCAATAATTAATTCGTGTTCAGGAGAAATAGTAAAATGAGCTCTGATAGTTTTATCTTTTCCTGCCGAGTAATTCATTGCTTCAACGAGATGTTCTTCAAATGCTGTTCGGGCTCCATCAGGATATAAGTGAAACGGAATGCTTCCTTTTGGAAGGTTTGAGTAATTCAGACCTTTTTCGTTTGTTACATAATTAATTATATCGGAAATAATTCCTTCGGTAATTAAATCTTCTAATCTTGATCCTGATTTTATAACAGCATTTTTAATATCCTCGTAGAATGCAAAACGTGGAAGGTTTTCATAAAACTCAACTACGGCAGCACTTTCATCATCACCTCTAGAAGCTTTTTCTTTCAGGGTTTTAATATTCGTGTGTTTATTTTTCATTGAAACGGAAAGAAGATTTTTAAACATCCGTGATGCGGCACCTGAAGCAGGAACAAATTTAATAATTCTGCCTTCATCCAGTGCCGATTTGAAATGATTTAGATATTCATTCTCTTCAATTCCGAGAATAACTTTAATGCCATCACCTATTACACAAGGTCTGGCGAGCTTTAAATAAGCAATGCCCTTCTCAAAAATCTGAACCTGCTCAATTATTTTTTCTATATCCAATTCAAGGTTGTTTTCTAACAGCAATTCATTTTTCAATTTTTCAAGCATGTTTTTATTCATATCACTAATCTTTTCCGGTATTATTATTCTGATAACAAAAATAATTAAATAAATTTAGCCATTAAAAAAAATCGGACCTGTTTTGCAAGAAATAAATGACATAAATGAAAATACTCCGCTTGAGCAAATAAGCGATCCTTTTTTACAAGAAAGAAATATTAGCTTATTTATTCAGCGAGAAGACCTGCTACATCCCCAGATTTCAGGGAATAAATGGTACAAGCTAAAATACAATCTAAGCGAAGCAAAAGTTCAGGGGAAGGATACATTGTTAACTTTCGGAGGAGCTTATTCAAATCATATTTACTCAGTAGCTGCAGCGGGAAAAATATTTAAATTAAATACAATCGGTGTAATCAGAGGTGAGGAAAATTCGGTTTTAAATTCTACTTTATCTTTTGCAAAAGACTGCGGTATGATATTTTATTACCTTAACAGGTCTGATTATAAAAATAAAGATAGTGAAGAAATACTTGGTCGACTTAAAAGGATATTCGGAGATTTTTATTTATTGCCTGAAGGCGGAACGAATCAATTAGCTGTAAAAGGCTGCTGTGAAATAATCAGTAAATTGAAAACAGAATTTGACTATGTTTGCTGTCCATGCGGAACAGGCGGTACTTTAGCTGGATTAATTTCCGGACTTACTGGAAATAATTTTGCTCTTGGTTTTGCAATTTTAAAGAATGCTTCGTTTCTAAAAGATAATGTTAGATCTGTTTTAAAATCATCCGATAAGAACAATTTAAATAATTGGGATATCAATCTTGATTATCACTTTGGCGGATACGCAAAAACAAATACTCAGCTGTCAAACTTTACACAAAAGTTCAGTTTATTAACAGGGATACCTATCGAAACAATTTATACAGGTAAAATGCTTTTTGGTATTTATGACCTCGTATCCAAAGGATTTTTTAAGGAAGGAACCAGAATAGTTGCAATTCATACAGGAGGTTTGCAAAGTTCAAGAATCTTATCACAGAAAATAATGATTAACGATAAGGATTATTCCTCTGAATTTGAGTCGTAACTTACAGTTCAACATTTTAATTTATATTTTTGACTACACTTATAATATTTACATTTGAACAAAAGTATTAAGGAAAATATTTGACTGATAAACTCAAAAAAGAAAATCTAAACCTAGAACAAAAATATCAGCACCTCGTGGAAAATTCTCTTCAGGGAGTTGTAATAATTCAGAACTTCAAAATTGTTTATTCGAATCCTGCATTTGCTAAAATAACCGGGTATACAATTGATGAATTATATTCACTCAGCCAGGAAGACTTAACAAACCTTGTTCATCCCGACGACCAGAAAAGAGTTTGGGAAAATTTCAGAAAAAGAATCGACGGGCACGATTTACCGCCTCATAATAAATTTAAAGGCATGACGAAAGATGGAAAGCTGAAAGTACTCGATCTGTATGCAAGCATCATCGACTATGAAGGTAAACCAGCTACACAAGGACTGATGATCGATATAACTGAACCGTATGAAGCAGAAGAAAAATTGAAGCAGCGAACAAAACTGATTGAGACAATTGTTAATAATATTTCATTAGGAATTGCTGTTCAGGATATAAGTACCAGCAACTATAGTTTCACAAATAAAGAGGTGAAAGATATTTTTGGTTTGGATGAGACAGACGTTTTGGATATTGATAAATTATTAGGGAAGATAAAACCAACTTCAGATCCCAGAATAAAATTACCCGTTAAAGGCAAACCGAACATGAGTGATAGGAAGCAGTCAAATTTGATCTGGGATAACATCGAGATAAATTTGAAGACAGGTGAAAAGAAATATATTTCTGCAAAAAAAATTCCTCTCTACGAACAAAACCTTATATTGTTCACAGCCCAGGATACAACCGAGCAATTAAAAACGGAAAAGTTTCTTAAAAATTCTTTGATTGAGAAAGAGATATTATTACGAGAAATACATCATCGCGTGAAAAATAATTTGCAAACGATTTCAAGTCTTCTTGATCTGCAGGCAGAGTCGATAACTGACAAAAAGAGTCTTGAAGCTTTCCGAAGCAGCCAGAGCAGAATTAAATCAATGGCTTTAATCCACGAACGACTTTATAAATCTGAAGATCTCTCGATGATAAATGCTGAAGATTATATCAGCAAGCTTATAGATTATCTTGAAGATACATACTTCTCACCAACTTTAAATATTGATATCCAGACTGACATAAAATTCCTTTTCCTGAATCTTGATGTTGCAATACCATGCGGATTAATAATAAATGAGCTTATATCAAACTCAATTAAATATGCTTTTGGAAAAAAACGTAAAGGTATAATAAGTGTATCGCTTAAACCTGATGATTTGAAAAACCTTGTTTTAGAGATAAAAGACAACGGAAAAGGAATTCCATTAGCTTTGCATACACTTAATTCACAAACACTGGGACTTCAGCTTGTTAAGCTGCTTGTTAAACAGCTCAATGGAAGCATGGAAATAGATGGAACTAAAGGCACAACAGTAAGAATTGTTTTTCCAAAGCCAAAGATGACAGGCAATATTGATAATCAATAAGCATTAAACCATCCTATGATTTACACCAAGATACTGATAGTTGAAGATGAACAAATTGTAGCCAAGAACATTGAAAAAAGATTAACAGCCGGTGGTTATGAGGTTGTTGCTTCTGCTTCAACTGGTGAAGAAGCAATTGAAAAAGTCCAGCACTTATTGCCCGATATTATTCTTATGGATATTAAGCTGAAAGGTAAGATGGATGGAATTGAAACGGCTGATTTTATCCGTAAGCATTATCAGCTTCCGGTAATATTTCTAACTTCTTATACTGATGAAGAAACTTTTCAGAGAGCAAAGATAACCGAACCTTTCGGATTCCTTATCAAACCATTTGATATCAAAGAGCTTAATCGTTCTGTGGAAATCGCCATCTATAAAAATAAAATATACAAAGAGCTTCTTGATACAAAATTACGTTTCGAAATTGCTATAAAAGCAGGCAAAACGGGAGTATGGGAATTCTGGCCGACCAAGAAAAAATATTATGGCGACAAAAATTTAAAATCATTATATGGTTATGAGGAAAAGGAACTCTCTGATGATCTTGAAGTTTGGTCGACGTTGGTATATAAAGATGATCAGGAAATAATGTCCAGGACATTTAATAATTTTCTTAAAAGTTCAAAACAGGAATTTAAACTCGAACATCGTATTTATAAGAAGGATGGTTCAATAGGATGGGTTGTTGACCACGGATTATTGTTTGAAGCTGAAAGTAATAAACCTCTTAGGTTGATCGGAACAACGACCGATATTACTGAACGGAAAGAAGCTGAGATTGAACTTCAGAAAAGTGAGGAAAAATTCAGGAATGTTTTTGAAAGTTCCGGAATGGGAATGATAATTACAAGCCCCGATGGTCAGTATACTAAAGTTAATCAAGCTTTTTGCGAAATGATAGGATACAAGGAAAAAGAAATTCTAAAATCAAATTTCAGAGATTTTACTCACCCGGGAGATTTTGAAAAATCAACCGAACTTTTAAGAGACATGCTTAAAAGTGAATTTTCAGAAAGCGGATTTTTAGAAAAAAGATACTTGCATAAAAACGGTGAAGTAATCTGGGCTATAACAACAATTTCTCTGATAAGAGATTTTGAAAAAAAACCTCTTTATTTTATTGCACAGATTCGTGATATCACAAAAAGAAAAAGATATGAAGAACAGCTTTTAGTCTATGCTGAAGAATTGAAGACACTCAATGCTGCAAAAGATAAATTTTTTTCTATCATCTCTCATGATCTTAGAAACCCGTTCAATTCACTTCTGGGAGTTACAGAATTTATTACTCAGTCTTATGATGAAATGAATCCTGCTGAAATAAAGGAATCAGTATCGAACATTTACCGGTCCTCGCAGCAGGTTTATAATTTAATATTGAATTTGCTGGAATGGTCACGGCTTCAAACAGGAAGATCTGAAGTTGAGAAAACCGAGCTGAATATTTCAAAGATGATTGATGATGTAATCAGCTTATACAGTCAGAATGCAATTGCAAAAAAAATAAAACTCTCCCGTGTTCCCGATGAAGGATTAATTGCTTATGCCGACAAGTATATGATTGAAACTGTTTTGAGAAACCTGATCTCGAATGCAATAAAATTTACACCAAAAGGTGGAAGAGTAACAGCTGAATGCATTAAAAAAGAAAATTTTATTGAAGTAATAATCACAGACAACGGAATTGGAATAAGCGGAGAAAATCAGAATAAACTTTTTAAGATCGATGAACAATTTAAAACAGATGGAACCGCAGATGAAAAAGGAACCGGTCTGGGACTTATACTCTGTAAAGAATTTGTAGAAAAGAATTCGGGAAAAATAACTTTAGAAAGTATGGAAGGGAAAGGAACAAAAATGTTGTTCACTATTCCGCTAGCCAGTCGTAGCACATAATTTTCTATAATAAAATCCTGATGTGAAAATCTATAAGAACCTTAACTGAAAATTTCAGAAAATATTTGGGCACAACTTTATGGATGAATTACTAATTGTATTTATCGGGCTGGCAATAATTTCTTATATCTTTTTTGTACTTGGTACTTCGCGAACAGCAATAAAAAAAGGGTATCCTGGACTGCTTTGGTTCCTTATTTCATTAATAACTCCTGCTTTAGCATTTGCTTTTATTCTACTCTTAAAACCAAAAAAAGTTAAAAGCGCTGATGCATATAATTTTGCTGAAAAAATTATTATGGATCTTTCGCAACCCTTTGTCGATATTACTTTTACATCCCGTGCGCTTCTTGGTGTAAACCTTTCTTATATTCTGGAAGGACTGACATACTTCGGGGTTGTCGGTCTACTCGCAATCTTCTTCAACGAATATATTAATCTCGATGACATTGATGCCGGAAGAATGGTTGGGATTCAAACTGCTGGAATTACAATTGCAATGCTTTTCTTAGGAGCAACAGTTGATTGGATAGGATTAAGAAAATCATTGCTTGTTGCTTTAAGTTTTATGCTTGTTGGCAGAATACTTTTAACAATTTCTCCTGAACTTGGATTACCCGGTCTCTGGGATTCCGCTCACCTATTTTCGATGCTTGGAATACTCGGAATAATTCTCGGCTATGGAATTTACCAGCCAGCTTGTTATGCAGGAGTTAAGCTTCTTACAAATGAAAAAACTGCAGCGATGGGTTACGCTATGCTTTATGCGTTGATGAATCTTGGCGGATTTCTCCCCGGTTTAATTTCACCTCCCGTTAGAAGAGCATTCGGAATACAGGGAGTCTTTTGGGTTTATGTAATTTTAACAGTAACCGGCATCGCAATTGTTTATTTCATCATCACAAAAAAAGCAATGGAGAAAGCAGTTAAGGAAGCCAGTCAAAATTCAGATGGTTCCAGTAAACCGGAAGAAATAGATGAGATGGCTGAAATGTCAAAGAAAGAAAAGATTGCTTATTACATAAAAAATTTTCCGCTTAGAGATTTACGATTCCTTTACTTTATTTTCATTCTGATTTTTGTGCAAACTTTATTTGCACATAACTGGCTGACAATTCCTCAATACACAAGCCGTGCATTCCAGGGACAAACTTATTTTGGTATTGAAAATTTTATTGAAGATAATTTCGAGTTCTTCGTAAACCTTAATCCAATCCTGATCTTTATTCTTACACCAATGGTTACAGCTTTAACTTCAAAAAAAGATACTTATACAATGATGATAACCGGAACATTCATTATGGCATTTCCTACTTTCATTCTTGCTTTAGGTCCTAGTTTATACACGCTGTTAGCCTATATCACTCTTATGACATTAGGTGAAGCAATGTGGCAGCCAAGATTTTTACAATGGGTTGCTGAAATTGCACCAAAGAATATGACCGGGATTTATATGGGAATAGGGCAGTTTCCATGGTTCCTTACAAAAGTAATTACAAGTCTTTACTCCGGCTGGTTCCTCACACAATACTGCCCGATCGATACTCTCCCTTCCGAAATGAATACTGAATTGATGTGGTTGATTTATGGCATCATTGCTATGATTTCTCCAATCGGTTTGCTTCTTACAAAAAGCTGGATGAAAAAAGGATTTAAAGTGAAACACGAAGAAGTTAAATAATTTCAAATACTTTTTCTAAAATTTCAGTCTATAAGATGATAATCTGGAGTTTTAGATGTTACAACAACTGAATTTTGGGTTGAAAAATCATATTCTTTTAGTTAATTATACTTCGGATTTAGGAGGCGAACAGTCACCAACCTAAAAAAGCTTATCATTTAATTCTTACGGTTGTTCGCAAAAAAAGGGTAGTTAAACAGGAAATAAGAAATAATTAATGTTAAAAAATTATTTCGACAGTAACATTTCCGGCTTTTGCTGAGTCATAGTAATATTCTGGAGAGGATATGATGACAAAAATTTTACAAAAGGAATCACTTAATATTCGATGTCCTCATTGTAAAAAAGAAATTAAAGATGCATGGCTTTGTCAGATTGAATCTGTCATTGGAATGCGGTATGCACATATGTGCAGTAATTGTCAAAAGCTGTTGGGAATTTCTCTTCAAAAGGAAAGTTCAGTTCTTTTTTCCCCAAAAGGAGAAAAATTAAAAACACAAATACCAAGCGAATAATATTCAATCCAAATCCTGTAATATCACTCCACCACCAAGACAAATATCTTCATCATAAAAAACTGCAAACTGTCCGGGTGCAATCCCGTTATCCGGTCTATCAAGCTTAACTTTCAACACCGTTTCATTTAACATTTCTTGAGTAAGTATTTCAACTGAACAATTAAAAAAATTTGCACCATGCCTGATTTTAACTTTTAAATTTCTTTTTTCTGTCGGCTTTCCTGCAATCCAGTTGAACTTTCCTGCATAAAATAAATTGCGTTCATTTTCAGTTTTATCTTCTCTTGAAATATAAACTATATTATTCTTCACATCTTTCTTAACAACAAACCAAGGCCCTCCGCCAAGTTTTAACCCTGATCTCTGCCCGATAGTATAATAATAATAACCGGGATGTTTTCCCAAAAATTTACCGGAATCAATATCAACAATATCACCTTCTACTTCACCTAGGTGATGTTTTATAAATTCTTTAAACTTAATCTGACCAAGAAAACAAATTCCCTGGCTGTCTCTTCTCGCCATTGTAGGTAAATTATAAAGTTGAGCAAGTTTCCGGATTTCCGTTTTATTGAGTTTGCCGATAGGAAACAATGCTCTTGATAGCTGATCCTGTGTGAGATAAGATAAAAAATAAGTTTGATCTTTAACCGGATCAGGAGAAATTTTTAAAACGAATTTTCCGGATTCCGATTCAACATTTGCATAATGACCGCTTGCAACTTTTTCAAATGAGGGATCGATCTTATCATAAAACTTTCCGAACTTGATCAGGCTGTTGCAGAATATATCCGGATTAGGAGTTCGTCCTTCTTTTATTTCATCAATTGTATATGAAACAACATTATCCCAATACTCAGTCTGCAGCGGAATTATTTCAAGCGGAACATTTACCTGTTCACATACACCTTTTGCATATTTTAGATCTTCCTCCCATGGACATTCGCCAAGAAATGAGAATTCATCCTGAAGCCATATCTTCAAATAAAATGCTGTCAGTTCGTGTCCTTGTTCTTTTAACAATCTCAACGCAACTGAACTATCAACACCTCCTGATAATAAAACAGCAATCTTCATTAATCTTTTCGCTTGTAATAAATTACTTTATTTAATGTCATACAATAAATCATCTTCATCCTTTTTTTATTATGATATGTTCCATCACCCGATCATACAACGGTTTTTTTACCCGGCTGAGAATAAGTGAAACAAGTCTTGATGAATTGTTAAGTCTGTTGTAAAATCCTACGCGGCCGTATTTATTTTCACTGTGTAACTTCATAATGCCATATTTTTTATTTTCAAATGATCCACCGGTAAGTGAATTTATTTCGTGGTAATAAATAACCACTTCTTTTTTAGATAAGAAGAAGTTTGTACAAATTAATTTTTCAGAATCTGCTTCGATTTTGAACGGTAAAATTTTATAATTCTCAATATATCTTTTATTCATAAAATAGATAAGAAAAACATTTACCAATAACGGAATTGCCATAACAGGTTTTTCAGTGATATACAGAATTAATGGTATGGAATAAATCATTAATAACGTTGTAATGAAAAAATTTCCGTATTTGAATACAATTCTGAAAAAAAGCGGATAAGTAAAAGATTGCATTTCTATTTTAGTTTCGTTCATAAAGCAAATTTAATTATAGAAGAAGTAACTATGAATGAAATGTGTTTTGACGAATTTAGATTTGCAATTATATATCAGGAAGAAAGAAGAGCTGTTCATCGAACAGCTCTGAATTAATTGTTATCCTTCTTTTTCAAGAATTTCTGCACCCAATCCTTTGATTTGATAAATTGTCATCGGTCCGGTAATGGCCGATGGATCGAATTCCTGTCCGGATTCATCAGCAATGTGTTCTAAATATTCTATGGCTTCTTCCTGAGTTAATTCCAGCTTATAAACTTTTCCTTCAACTAAGGCAGTCTTCCCTTTTGCTTCAACCGGAAAGACAATATCGCCATCTTTAACTTTTATTTTTATTTTTTCGCCTTCGACATCAGATTCAAGGTCCATCCAGCATCCCATATGAGGACAAACTTCCAGCACCTCTCCTTCTACCAGTACTGTTTTATCAAGATATGATTCGGGATCAGAAAGGATATCGGAGATTTTTGTTTTTTCTGTTAGTGATAATTCACTGCCCAGTTTTGACTCATCCTCTTGCGAGAATATGATACCACAGCTAAAAAGTATCGTTAAGATGATCAGGTTTAATTTCATATTAACTCCATTATTTATTTCTTAATTGATTATTGAAATTTAATTGTAATCGGTTTTTGTGTTTCTAATTTCATCCCGGGGAATTTTTCCAAAAACATTTTTAGTTCTTCAATGCTTTCCGGTTCATTATTTTTAAAGTCATCAAAGTCTTCTTTATTCTTCATCATCTCGCTAAAATCCATTTGCACTAAAGTAATCTTAGAATCTTCTACATATTTTGCATTCGTGCTTACAATACTGCCTTCAACTTCAATAGAAATGTTAATGCTCATACCTTCCATCATCTTCATAGTTTCTTCTGAATTTTCATCACTTCCCGGCTCAGAGTCCTGGTTTTCGATTTCATCCTCGGTATCAGACGCAAACTCAATATCCGGACGATCAATTATTAATTCCGGTGCATTTCCTTTTATGAATTTAAAGAAGT
>JANWIS010000095.1 GCA_025449775.1 Ignavibacteriaceae bacterium | reverse complement strand
ATTTATGTAACTACCAGTGTAATCTAAATTCATCAATGTGTTACCAAGCGTTCCTTTTAATCTTGGAATTAAATTATCCTTTAATACAAAGAATAAATCAGTTGGATTTTTTTGAGTATCTATTATTCCTTCGTGGATGTAAGTGCCAAAATTAGGTTCCCATACTTGATATGCGTCAAATGCCATATAAATTATTCCTTTCACACCATGAGCAAGAGCAAGCATTGTCTGTGCTTTAAGCTCGGTTGAATCAGGTTGACGCCAAACCAACCAGTCATCTCCTTGGCGATAACCAAATGCTTGGGCCCAATAATAAAAACCAGGTTGTAATGAGCTACTAATTTGTAGTTGTTCTCTATACGCCTCCCAATCCTCAAATCTAGCTTCAGAATAATTAGCACTGAATGGATAAAAGTCTATCATTAATTTCTCAGGTTGAACGGTATTATAATACCTCTCGAGTTGAATATCCTCGTTTATTTTAGTCTCCCAATAGGGATAAAATGTTGTTATTATAGATGGAGCTCCGGGAAATGCAGATTTAACTATAGCGTCAACAGTTTTCATTGGTGTGTATGCATCTAATGAAAAAGGTTCACTGTGCCCCGTCCAATATTTTAGGTTGGGCCAGCCGGAATAGGTTTGGGCATAACCTTTTATATCTTGAATTGTTTGAGATACAGTTATTGAGTCACCTTCAGCAAAAACATTCCAACCTTCTAAATCATAAACCTCAATGTAATCTATATAGAGTGTGTATTTTGTATCATTACGAAGCCAATCAATACAAAATTGAACACCTTGGTTACCGTAAATATCAACCCACCGTTCCACCTCCCCCTGATTTTCGGGAAGTACCTGTTTCATAATGTCTGGATTGTCTCTGAATTCTGGTGGATATTGATACCAATTATTATTAGGTGGACCCAAGTAAAATTCTTTGAATGTACTATCAATAGGGAAATCAGATACCTGAAGAGTTATAGGTCCTTTTAGCGTGTCATCAACATTATCATTGCTTCCTTCCAAGCTGTGTCTTACTACTACATACATATTGCATATAGTGTCTTGTTGTCCTACTTGACCATTTACCGATAATGCCATCCTGAATCTTGGTATATATTTTAATCTAGTGTAGCGTTCTTCAACAGTTTCATACCACCATCGCTTGTAATATTTTTCCTGGTGATAATGTGGTCCGTAAACTATTTTCGCTGTTGGGTTAGTTATACCAATTGACGACCAACATGACTCACCTTTCCATTCAAAATCTTCACCATCGGTGTGTTTTACCCCAACTTTATTAATATATTCCTGATTTTCCTCTGCTTCCCACTTTGAATACCAGGCAGTTGCATAGTACATTATATAATCTGAAGAGCTGTCCGCATTATCAGCCATTAGATTATATGGTTCAACAAATTCTTGCGTGTTATCCGCAGCATATTGAACAATCCAATCCATACCAGTTAATTCAAATTTATCATAGTATTCCTGGACAGTCCTTGTTTGCTTATTGAAGTAAGCACCAACTGGAAATTCTTCTTGTGGTGTTGTTTCTTGTGCGGTTAATGCTACACTGAAGAGCAATAACAAAACGATGATCAGTACTTTAGTTAATGGACGAAAAAAGTAATACAAAAAGTAAAATTTGTTTTTCATAGGCCCTTCTATTTATGTGAAAAATTATTTTAATTAACTGTCATTGCGAATCCCGATTCTTAGGGATGAAGCAATCTTCAAACATACTTTTGTGGTGAGATCACTTCTCCCGCTAAAGCGGGATCGTGATGACAATAATAAATTCCTCAATGAATTAGAAAACATTTTTCATTTTATGAACATCATCTTTTTTATATCTGAAAAAACAGGAATATTGTTTTCACTACTTACCATTATTTGATAAATGTAAACACCAGATGCAAGATTCTGGATAGTGGATTCTTGTTTCTGGTTATTTGTAGCTGAAAATTCTACTTCATAATAGCCTGCTTCTTGTGTTTGATTAACTAAAACTGAAATCAGTTCTCCTTTTACATCATATACATATAGCTTTACGTATCCTCTCTCTTTCAGCTTGTAGCCTATCTCAGTTGACGGGTTGAATGGATTAGGATAATTTTGGTAGAGAATGTAATTGTTAACCGGTTTCCACTCATCTTTTACAGATGTTATTAATACTCCCACTTCTTCTGATGGACTTGATTCATTGCTCTGATTATCAACTGCTGTCAACTTGAAGTACAGGCTTTCAACGCCTGTTGGTATTAAATGAAGAAAGAATGTATCTGTAATTGAAGCAACAAGCTTTGTTGAATCTAGTGTGAAGTTGTTTGTTGTATCCCTGTAAAGATTATAATAACTGAAATCTGATTCTGTGTTTCTATTCCACTTCAAAGTTATTAAGCTGTCAACATTGACGGTAAGATTAACAGGAGGTCTGGGTGGAAGATCAACATAAATATAGCTTTCTCCATAAGGTCCGCCATAAAACCCGATATCACTTCTAGTGCTGTCTTTATCAAAGATACTCGGGTCACCCGCATCTATTAAAGGTGAATATTTCTGAAGATGAAAATCAATATCTTCTTGAGTCGTGTCATCATTTACTATCATTGGATTTACAGTAAGGTTAGTCGTGTCTGGTGTGAAACCAACATAATTATTTTCATTATTCCAGGAATTATTATATTGTAAGTATGGAAGATTTTGTATTCCACTACTTTCAATTCCAAAATTTGCATCTGTAACAATATTATTTTTAACAATATCATTTGGTCCAGCCAGAATACCATATGAGCTAAGATGACCTTTGATATGATTATTAATTACTTCGATATATGAAACTTTATCAATTCCCTGGTAACCCGATTGTTCTGAAATGATCAAGTTGTTGTATATTTTGGTTGTACCGCCAACATTGGAAAATATTCCACGCCCACCGTCTTTTAGTTTAATAATATTGTTTTTGATTGTTGGACTTGAGTCAATATTCTTTTGAATTCCTATACCCCCAGGTGTAACTTCAACATAATTTGAGTCAATAAGTGGAAAGTAATTAAAACCTAAAGCTTCTATATAAATCCCCTTTGGTGATACTTGGTTTGGATCGGTATATAAATAGTTTTTTCTGATGACTGAATTTGAAGTAAACAACGATATTCCCCTACTCTTTACATTTTCAAAAATATTATTGTATACTGTTGGATTTGAGTATCTAATGTTTATGCCAAGTGATCCGTTTACTACTTTATTTAATGTGACGATACTGCTATATCCATTTTGATCAGCTTGAATCCCCCAAGTATTTAAAGTGTTCGATAGAAGAATTTTAAACCCTTTAAGAATACAAGTGTCCCTTATTTGAACAGCGGGAATTCCTGTAGCAGATAAATAAATCACACAACTATCCATCCCAGCACCAATGAGAGATAAACCCGGAATCATCACAACTTGTTCCTGGTAAACTCCGTTGGCTACATAAATAGTATCACCAAAAACAGAAATATTAATACACTTCTGTATGCTATCGGCTGCAGTTTCCCAAGTCGTGTAAGGTGGTGTGCTGTTTCCTGTTTTGCTAACGTAACGGATAGTGGCTTCAGTAGTGAAAAATCCACCTGTAATAGATAGGTTAAAAATTAAAAACAGTATGAGAGAGGAAAATTTTGAGGTACAATTGCCAGGCATTTGAATACCCTTAATTTTTGTTTTTAATTTATGAAAACTAAAGAAGAGAAGCGAGAGAATAGAGATTAAATAATTTTTATATTTGCTCACAATTCAAAAGAATTATTAATTACCAAAACATATGAAAGTTCTAAAATTCGGCGGCACCTCAGTCGGTTCTTCTGAAAGGATGAAGGAAGTCGCTAAATTAATTTTAAGTAATGAGAAGCAAATAATTGTTCTTTCTGCAATGTCCGGAACAACAAATTCTCTCGTTCAAATTGCACAACTTCTTTATTCCAAGAAAAATGATGAGGCAAATAAACTTATAACTCAATTACAGGAAAATTATTCTGATGTAGTTAAAAATCTTTATACTAAAACTGAATTCGTTCAGGAAGGGAATGAATTAATTACTTCGCACTTCGATTATATGAGATCTTTCACTCAGGATATTTTTACAGCACACGAAGAAAGAGCAATACTTGCACAGGGAGAATTAATTTCATCAGCATTATTTCAGCTTTATCTTGAAGAACAAAAAATAAAATCAGTACTTCTTCCTGCTCTGAATTTTATGAGAATCGATACAAACGGCGAACCGGATAATTATTACATCAAAGAAAATCTTTCGCGTGAACTGAATAACTATCCGGAAGAAAATTTATTTGTTACACAGGGTTATATCTGCAGAAATCTTTATGGTGAAATTGATAACCTGAAACGCGGTGGAAGTGATTATACGGCTTCATTAATTGGTGCAGCTTTGAATGCTGAAGAAATCCAGATATGGACAGACATAAGCGGTTTCCATAATAATGATCCGAGGTATGTTGAAAATACTCATCCGATTGAACGGTTATCTTTCGATGAAGCTGCTGAGCTTGCGTACTTCGGTGCAAA
This sequence comes from Ignavibacteriaceae bacterium, assembly GCA_025449775.1. GTDB lineage: Bacteria > Bacteroidota > Ignavibacteria > Ignavibacteriales > Ignavibacteriaceae > IGN2. Next base: position 2,911 of record JANWIS010000095.1, on the reverse strand, counting down.
AATTCTACATCCTTCAAGTGTTCTTCCGGCAAAACTTGCCAATGTTCCAGTACGACTTAAAAACACTATGAAACCGGAAGACCCGGGAACTTTAATTTCCGGTAACTCAATTGGTGAAGGAATAAAAGCAGTTGCAGCGAAAGATGGAATAACAGTAATCAAAATTAAATCAGGCAGAATGTTTTTAGCTTATGGATTTTTAAGAAAAGTATTTGAAGTTTTTGAACGTTTCAAAACTCCGATTGATATGATTACAACATCCGAAGTAGCAGTTTCAGTTACAATCGATAACACTAAGTGTTTAAAAGAAATAACAGAGGAACTGAGTCAATATGGATCAGTTGAGATTGATTCCAACCAGACAATTATTTGTGTAGTAGGTGAAAATTTAATCGAAAGAAAAGGAATAATTGATAAAGTGCTTGAATCACTCAAACATTTTAATATTCGAATGATATCTTACGGCGGAAGCAAACATAATATTTCCATTCTTGTAAACTCAAAAGATAAAAGAGAAGCTCTCAATTCACTTAACGAGATATTCTCCACCTGAGGCGGATAAATAATGATATTCAGTAAAGAGCTTTTAAATAAATTTGAATTAATAGAGACTCCTTTTTATTTCTATGATTTAGGTTTGCTAAAAAAAACTTTAGACATCCTTAATAGAGAATCTGTAAAGAGAAAATTTAAAGTTCACTATGCACTCAAAGCCAATTCAAACAACAAAATTCTGAAAACGATTCTTGGCTATGGATTAGGAGCCGATTGTGTAAGCGGAAATGAAGTTGAACTGGCAGTAAAATCGGGATTCAAAAATACTCAAATAGTTTTTGCAGGTGTTGGGAAAACTGATATAGAAATCAAGACTGCAATCAATCATAAAATATTCTGTTTCAATGTTGAGTCATTACAGGAAATGGAAGTGATAAATTTAATTGCTTCTTCGATAGATCAAACAGCAAATATTGCTTTGCGAATTAACCCAAACATCAATGCGAATACACATCATTATATAACAACCGGACTCGAAGAAAATAAATTTGGAATAAACGCGAGCGAACTTGCACAGGTTATTGATAAACTAAATTCATTTAAAAATTTAAAGTTGATCGGATTGCATTTTCATATCGGTTCACAGATTACCTATCTCAATGTTTTTAAAGAGCTGTGTATTAGAATAAATGAATTGCAGAAATGGTTTGCAGATCATCACATCCATATCGATCATATAAATGCCGGTGGTGGACTCGGAGTAAATTATGAAAAGCCGGATGAAAATCTTATTCCCAATTTCAAAATTTTCTTCGAGATATTTGAAAAATTTTTCGAAACTGTACCGGGACAATCACTTCATTTTGAAATTGGAAGAGCAATAGTTGCACAATGCGGTTCATTAATTTCAAAAGTTCTTTATGTAAAGGAAGGCGTGAATACAAATTTTGTAATACTGGATGCCGGGATGACTGAATTGATTAGACCGGCACTTTACCAGGCATATCATAAAGTTGAAAACTTAAGCTCATCCGGACAACAGAAAAAATATGATGTTGTCGGACCAATCTGTGAAACTTCAGATACGTTTGTTAAATCTGTTCAGCTTCCTGAAACAAAGAGAGGAGATTTATTTGTGATCAGATCAACTGGAGCTTACGGTGAAGTAATGTCATCAGGCTACAATCTCAGAACAAAAGTAAAATCCTATTACTCAGATGAGCTTTGAAATTATCACTTTGACGAATACAATTCATTAAAAAGATTTTCATATTTATTTATCATTCCGTCGATTGTAAATTTTTCCTTAACAATTCTCTGTCCGTTTTCCCCAAATTTTTTCCTCAAAAATGGATCAGAAATTAATTTTATTAAAGCGTCGGCAATTGCTTTACTTTTTTTGGGAGGAACAAGAATTCCGGTTTCATTTTCCAAAACGATTTCAGGAATGCTGCTGATTTCTGAAGCAACACATGGTTTTGATGATGCCATCGCTTCAATAAGAACTATTCCAAATCCTTCCCATAAAGACGGAAGAACAAAAATGTCTATTGTCCTCATAATGTCATGAATATCATTTCTGAAACCGAGAAGATGAATATTTTTTTCCACGTTATGTTCAATTGAAAACCTTTTTACCTGATCTTTTAGTTCACCATCACCAACTATGAGTAAATGTGCATTTTGATATTTTTCATAAAGAAGAAGGAAAGCATCGAGCAAATACTCAATTCCTTTTTGCACACTCAATCTTCCAACAAATCCGAGTAAAATATCTGTATCTGTAAAGCCAAACTCACTTCTTAAATTCCTTGTGCTTTCAACAGAAAAAATTTCAGGATTAATTCCATTGTAAATGATATTTATTTTTTCTTCATCAAGCCAGGGCGCATTTTTCAGCATAGTTTGCTTAGTTGCTTCCGAGTTTGCCACAATGGAATCAGCAAATTTGTTGTACGATAATTTATATCTGAATGTATTTTTTAACGGGTAATCGATCCCCTGTCTTGCAATTATTTTTGTACGTTTTGAAAACCAGCGTGCAATTCCGCAAAGTCTTAAATCTTTACTTGTATTGACTAATGCGATATCAATTTTTTTTCTTCTCATAATTTTAACAATGCCGGATATAGAAAATGGATCAAGATCGCCGGACATTCTGCAGGGATAAACATCAATACCAGCCTTAGTTGCATGACTAATTATCTCCGCTTCATTTTTACAAATAAGCGTTACAGAATAACCTCGGAAAATTAATTCACTCATTGTATTAATCATCCAAACTTCACCACCGCCGTAAATAGTTATCGAGTTAACAAAGAGCAGATTTGGTTTCATACATTAATTTAATTTATAGTGAAATGACTACTACAAGAAATTTTGAAGCTAATCAGTTTTGTTGATGTGAAAATTATGT
>JANWIS010000094.1 GCA_025449775.1 Ignavibacteriaceae bacterium | reverse complement strand
GAATCAGGAACAAACCAACTAGGAAAAGTTTCAAAATATTGGTTAAAGACATGTGTTGGTACACTATCTTGTGAACTTGCTCTATCCCAGAACCAATAATCGCGGTCACCTAATGGAGGAGCATATCCTAATCTTTCGTAAAGTGAATCTCTTTCAAAATGAAGAGTTCTCTCGTTTACAAAATAAGATTTGTTATAAAAATCGGGATAGCCGAGAGTGTTAACATAATTGAATCCAGTCGAGTCACTTTCATAGGAAAACCAGTAAACATTAGACAAGTTATAAATATTCTGTTTGCAAGCCGGAGTTGGTGTGGGAGGAAATCCTACGAATTGAAAATAATCACCGCTGTTAAAAGTTTGGTCTGAGTTACTATCAAATACATGGATTGGTACCGATATCCCATAATTAAAAATTTCCAGCTTACTTGTTTGTGTGTTCGAGCCTAATTGAACACCGGCTGATACCAACTCTTCATAAGTTAATCTGTAAACACCTTTCTTATTCAAATAAAATTTAAAATAATTCTTTGCGGGGTTATACCAGTCTGAGCTTTGAGAAGCCGGCGAGTCGACCGAAATTGTTTTCCCGGTAAAATTTTTTGCAACATCAAAATTCAATGTAGAGTTATTTAGAAAGTCATTAGTCATCTCATCATTAATAGGTATAATATTTTCTAATTCAGGAGAATCAAAATTCACTCTTACAACTAAATTGTGATTATAAACCAGTTCCCTTGTAACAGGATTAAACTGGTACGGTGAAATTTTAATCGGAAGTATACTGGCATATCTTACAACATAACCATCACCAAATGAAACCGCTGAGACGGGGAACATTTCATCTTTTGAATAAATGTTTTTGTTTATGTTTTCAAAATCATGTTTTACAAAGTCAGGATTCTCTTCCGGGTATGGAATGATGAACTGATTTTTTTTACTGCTTTGTTTTTGATTTAATATTCTAAATTCATAATTGCTATTGAACGGAATACCAATCAATACTATATATTCCGGCAGCCAGGGTTCACCAGGATTTCTGTAAGAATGTTCTTCGCCACGGATTTTCTGATATAGCCTTCCTTCAGAAAGTGTATCAATTACTGAATAGGAATTGCCAAAATTAAAACTGATGGTGATATGATCTGCCCCTGATTCAATAACATTATGTATCTGTGGAAAGGAAGTTAAAGTTGAAAAAAATATGATGAAAAGAACACAGAACAAACGAACTGATAATAGCATTTAATTCCTTGAAGGTTGAATATTCAAGCGAAACATAGCACTTAGAATATATCAAGGCAAGTGAAAAAAAATGCTATTATGGAACCAATGAAAGCATAAAAAACTCATAACAATTAAATGGTTTGCAGAATGGTAAGTTGGTTAATGGAACTTTTGATAAACTCAAAATCAAATCACAGAAAATGTTAGATTAATTTTGGTTAGCACAGTAATAATTGGAGAGATGGGAATAAATAAGAATCAAAACCCTTTTGTATCTCCTTTAACCATATGCCATAGAGTTATTAAAATTATTTGAAAATCAAGTTTCATAGACCAGTTTTCAATATACCAAAGATCATACTTCATTTTTTCTAAGATACGTTTTTTATTTTCCTCTTCATTTAACACTTCACCTCTTAAACCATTAATTTGAGCCCAGCCGGTTACTCCAGGTCTTACATTATACCTCATTTTTATTTTTTCAAAAATCTTTTCATAAACCAATTCAACTCCGGGAGGATGAGGTCTCGGTCCGACAACAGACATATCACCAATTAAAACATTAATGAATTGCGGTAGCTCATCCATATTTGTTTTCCTTAGAATTTTACCAATTCGCGTTACTCGTGGGTCGTGATGCCCGATAGGTTCAAATTTGTCAGCACTTCTTTTTTCGGAAGTAAGTGTTCTGAATTTATAACATTTAAATTTTCGTTTTCTTGCACCGAACCTGTCCTGAATAAATAATGCTGGACCTGGTGAACCGATCCTTATTAGAATAGAGACGAGCGGTAGAAACCAGGAGAGTATAAAAATAATTATCAAAAAAGAAAAAACGACGTCAAAGATTCTTTTCATAAACCTCATTATTACTTCGTTAAGTGGTTCATCTCTTATGGTAATTACAGGAAGATTACTCACGGTACTTATCTGAAACCTTCCAGATAAAAACTTAAAGTAATCAGGGATTACATGAATTTTAACGGCGTTCTTATTACAGATGTTAACTATTTCATCAAGGCTTTCAATGGAATCATTATGAAGAGCAATAACAACATCTTCAATCCTATTTTCATTTATTATTTTGTTCAGCTCCGAAATATTCCCGATTACATCTTTACCAGGCGCATTATTAATAAACCCAATGAACCTGTGACCAAATTCAGGATTACTAATGATCACTTCTCTGAATTTTTTTCCCACATCTTCAGCACCAATGATTAATAAATTCCGTATTGACTTTCCTTTATTTCTTAAAATTCTCAGGGCACTTTTGAAAATGATCAGCCTTATAGTTACTGTTACAAGAATTAAAATGCTATTAATAAATATGAAATATCGTGTATATAAATGCTGCTTGCTTAAAAACATGAACAATACGCTTACAACAGATATTATTATGGATAATTTCAGAATGTTATAAAATTGTATAGGGAATGGTCTGATTAAAAATTCCTGGTAGAAGCCGCTTGAACTCGTATAAAAAAACCAAACAATATTTAAAATAAGCAGAAGCAGATTCGGATTACTTTCTTCAAATCGCATACCTTTCGATTGTAAAAACATTAATGTTATAAAAAAGGAAGCGTTGAGTAAAATAAAATCAAACAGCGTACTGGTTAGATAAATAGATTTTTTATTAACTATCATTTGTTTGCAGGTTTATGAGCTAAAGAAAATTTAATATAATCCCCTACTTCAATCATCAAAACTTCCGTTTTGTATACTGATAAATTTAACAATTTTCATTCATTAATTTCATTTTCAGGAACACCGTTCATCGAGATGTTTATGATTGTAATTCACTTCCATATTATAAAAGTTTTTACGATGAATAAATTTCTGAATGATTAAAGAGCGATTAAATTCATATATTTATACTGGAAATTGATATAACTCTAAGTATTGATTTATCAATTTTAACTTTTTGAAAATTTGACTTTGCTTGTTTTCAGGTCTAATCATAGCTTAATAATTCAATTTTAAAGAGCCTAAAGAATTTTTATTTACAATCATTGCTGTACATTTAATTAATTGAAGACGGAAGAAACGGATTTGTCAAGAATAAAGATTCTTTATGTAATGACCTCCTTAGGACTCGGTGGTGCGGAAACCTTAGTTTTATCATATTTAAAAAATTTAGACCCAAGGAAATACAGTTTATTCGTCTGCTATCTGAGAGAAAAGCCGGATGATTTGAGCGAAGAGATGTCAGGATATGCCACTATGATAAACCTGAAAATAAAAAATAAATTTAATCCGTTAACTATCTTTCAACTGCTTAAAGTTCTTAGAGAAATTCAGCCAGATATAACGCACACTCACTTGTTTCAACCTAGAATCTATACAACATTAGCTAATTTATTTTACCGTAAAACTGTGTTGATCACTCACAAGCACAGCATAGTAAATATTAAAAAACATCATTTATTTATTTTGCTGGAAATGGTAATCAACTTTGCAAATAAAAAAATAATAGCCATTTCCGAATCTGTTAAAAACAGCCTGTCAAAGTTTGAGTTTATTCCTCATAATAAAATATTCGTTCTGCACAATTGTATTGACTATCAAAAATTTAATAAAGAAGCGGTTAAAAAGAACAATTTTGACGGAAATGATATAGTCATTGGGATTGTAGGCAGAATTGAAAAAGTAAAAGGGATAGAATATTTAATATTGGCAATGAAAATCATTTTGGCTAAGTTTCCGAATGTTAAATTGGAGATCATTGGAGATGGCTCTGAGCTAAGCAATCTTAAAAGTTTAGCTGAAAGTTCAGGGATTAGCAAATCAGTATTTTTTTTTGGTAAATTTAAGGATGTAATTCCATTCTATAAGAGAATGGATATTTTTGTCCTGCCTTCTGTATTGGAGGGATTTGGGATAGTTCTATTGGAAGCAATGGCTTCCGGTATACCAGTTGTAGCTACCAATGTTAATGGAATTAAAGAAGTTGTTGCTGACATGAAGAATGGATTACTTATTCCCTCTCGGAATCCGGAAGCCATTGCACAAGCTGTTATAAAATTAATAGAGAATCCTGAACTGACTTATAATTTGGTTAACAATGGATTAGAGAGAGCCAGGAACTTTGATATCCAAAGTCATATTAATAAACTTGAAAATTTATATACTAATCTTTTAGGAGCAGAATCTTAATAATGATAAAGATTCTCTATATTTTAGAAGCAACCTCCGGCGGAACGCAAAAGCATGTAATCGACATCGCAAAAAAGATAGACAAATCCGAATACCAAATCGATATAATTTATTCAACTAGTAGAAATAAACATTTTATCGAGTCAAGCAATGGAATTTTTAACCGAACATACGGCTTACCTATCAGAAGAGGTGCTTCCATATCAGACCTTTTTAATATTTGGCGGATACACAAAATCATTAAGCAAAATGGCTATGATGTAATTCATTGTCACAGTACAAAAGCAGGTTTTGTCGGCCGGTTAGCCGCAGTATTAAGTCACCACAAAAATATTATTTATTCTCCTCATGGTTTTATGTTTTGTGATACAAGGATAAAACTTAAACGTTACTCGTATCTTATGCTGGAAAAATATCTCGGGCTAGTAACACGAAAATTAATTGCAGTATCTGGTTCCGAAAGAGACTTGGCTATCCAACATAATATCGTACCTGGTAAAAAGATTATTACAATCAACAATTCAATTGACTCTTCAGATTATAATGATTTCAATTATGTTAACAGCGTCCCTGATAAACTAGCGAGTGATCAAACTGAAATAATCCTCGGTACTGTAGGAAGATTATATTATCAAAAAGATCCGCTTACATTAATTAGAAGTTTTAAAATCATTAATGATAGAATTCCAAATACTAAACTGATATTGGTCGGCGATGGCCCGCTTGAAAATGAATGCATCCAATTAATTAAGGAACTCAACCTCGAAGCAAAGGTTATTCTTGAGGGATATCAAAAAGATTCAAGATCCTACTATAAGAAGTTCGATATTTTTCTATTGTCTTCTCATTATGAAGGTATGCCGTATTCTCTACTGGAAGCAATGAGTATGGGAATTCCTTCAGTTGGAACAGATGTTATTGGAATAAAAGATTTGATTGTTCATGGCGAAACAGGTTATTTGGTTCCTGAAGGAAATCATAATGCGTTTGCAGATTCAGTAATTAATCTTATTGAAAATCCTGAAAGACTGGCGGTGTTCAGTTCAAATGCTAAAAATCGAGCAAGATTTAATTTTAATTTTGTTGATGGTATCAAAGATTATCAAAATTTCTACAGTTCATTATCTCTGGGAACAACTTAGTTTCCATTCTCTTCCAACTCTAATCTAAAAGCTCTTTTCAAAAATCAGCCACTAAAAAATTACAAATACAGTTTTCTAACTGCAGTATTGTCTTACAAGTGGTATTACTTTATCATAAACCGCGTCAACAGATTGTGAATTCATACACTGAATACCTGGACATTGAAACAGTCCACCACCAATTATACAATACTTTTCATTTTTTTTTGCAGAACAATAAAGAACTCTCTGAGTGTATTGTTGATGCTTTGTATCAAGTGATGTGTAATCTGGGTTTGTTGCACTATAGATTGTAAAGGTCGGTTTACCCAGAAAGTTTGCAATGTTAACAGGACCTGAGTCATTT
>JANWIS010000093.1 GCA_025449775.1 Ignavibacteriaceae bacterium | reverse complement strand
TGTCTGCAAATCATTTTCTGTTCTTATCAATTCAAGCTCTGCATTTCCTTTTGCTACTTCTTGTTGGTAGACATCAGCCAGTGTTGCTGCACCTAATCTGTTTCGTTCTTTAATTGTCTCCAGATTTTTTTCATTCCATTTAAGATTATCTTGTTTAACTTGAAGCAGTCGCTGGTTATACATTATTTCGTAATAGAAAGACATAGTCTGAAAAACTATATCCTGCTTAACTCTTTCCAATGTAAATTCTGCTGATTCAAGATCATTTTGACTCATTGAAAGAGCAGAAAAATTTGCTAGCCCATCAAACAATGTCCAGTCTGAATATATATATCCTCTGTAACTTCTTGAGGTTGATGTTGTTGGTATTCTGGGGATAGGAACGCCATTGATAATTATAGTTCCAATACCCTCAACATCTGATCTTGACCAATCCCAGGAAGCTCCTAATCCTAATGTTGGTAAAAAATTTCCGTAAGCAGCTTGAACACTTGATTCATATCCTTCAATTTGACTTGTGCTTTTGAGGTAGGTTGAATTTTGATGTAAGGCAATACCGATAGCCTCATCTAAAGTTAATTTTTCTTGCGGATATAATTGAGTAGAGAATGAAATAAGAAAAAGTATTATAAATAATGAACGCATTGTTTCTCCGGTAATTTTTCTTGTTGATTTTAGACAGTTAGATAACACGCAATGTTACAATATTTTTCTGAATGTATAAATTCAATTACAAAAATATTATATGGTGAAGAGTTTATACTCACAACATTACAAGCGGTATTATTATTATATATCCGGTGAATTCTGCTTGACAGGATGATTATAGGTTGAAATTATTTTGAATAAAAAACCGGTATAATTCAACTGCTTGAAATCTATATTTGAAATAAACTATATTAACAGTAACAAAATCGAGGCAATAGAATTGAAGACTATTCTTAAAACATCATTTTATACAATAGCATTTCTACTGGCTTTTTCAATAGCTTTTCTACCATCAGAAAGCTGTGCACAAAACAACCTGAGAGTATTTGAAGATATCGGTGGGAATAGTAATTCGGCTCAGCAGGAAAGTAATGATAATACTTTCATATATGTTGCCGGTGGTTTATTAATTGCCGGGATTCTTGCTTATGCTTTACTGGTGAAGAAAGACACTAAATCTGAAGTTAAGGATACTACTTCATCGCTTAATGAAAATTTAATCTATTCGGAAAACCATAAATCAGATACTTTAAATGAACGTATTTCGAAAGCTGAAGAAGAAATTCCGGTTGATATTTTTATGAGTATTTATAATAATGAACTAGTATTCAATGATAAGATATATTCTCTTGGCTTTAGAATAAAATTATAACCAAATAATTCTATTCACTATTGAAATTATTTTTGATCTTTAATAAATACTGGTAAGCTTCTTCATAATTATTCCCGATAACGCCATCTAATATTGCTTCCTCGATTGCAATTTTAATCTCCCCAACTTTTTTTGAAGGTTTCAAGTTGCAGACTTTCATAATCACTTCACCGCTTACAGGTGACTGGAATGAACGCAGCTTATCTTTTTCGTTTACTTCCATAACTTTTTTCACAACTATCTCATAATTCTGCAAGTATCTTTCAACTTTATCAGGATTTTTAGTTGTAATATCAGCCCGGCAAAGTGAAATCAAATCATCAAGGTCTTCACCTGCTGCAACTATTAATCTTCTGATTGCTGAATCACTAACTTCATCACTAACCAATGCAATCGGTCTTAAGTGCAGTCTGACAAGTTTTTCAATATACTCCAGCTTATTCATCGGAAGTTTCATTCGCTTAAAAATTGGTTTCATCATTCTTGCACCTAGTTCTTCGTGTCCATGGAATGTCCAGCCAGAACCCTCTATAAATTTTTTTGTTTTAGGTTTAGCTATATCATGCATCAATGCAGCCAGCCGAAGCCAGATATTTTCAGTCTTCTTGGAAATATTATCAACAACTTCACATGTATGAAAAAAAACATCTTTGTGATGGTATTCTTCTCTTTGCTCTACACCAATCATTTGGGAAACTTCAGGAAAAATTACTTCCATTACATACGATTCCTGCAATAACTTTAAACCTATAGATGGTTTCGGAGATTTTAAAATTTTCAGGAATTCATCAGTTTTTCTTTCCTGTGAAACGATCTCTAACCTGTTTTTTAATTCATTAGCTGCAATCAATATCGACTTATCAACTTCAAAATTCAATTGTGAGGCGAATCGAAATGCTCTTAAAATTCTCAGTGGATCATCATCAAATGTTAGTTTCGGATCAAGTGGAGTTTTGATAAGCTTTCTTTTTATATCCTCTTCTCCTCCAAACTCGTCAGTTACTTCACCAAAATTTTCTTTTCCTATTGAGACTGCAATGGTATTTATAGTAAAATCACGCCGGGATATATCGTCATAAAAACTTCCTTCTGATACTTCGGGTTTCCTGCTGGATTTTTTATAGGATTCTTTTCTCGCACCGACAAATTCAAAATTTAATCCCTGATAATTAAAATGTGCCGTTCCAAAGTTTTTATAAATAACAATGTCAGTAACTCCAAGCGAGTTGGCAAAACTTTGTGTAAACTTCAAAACTTCTCCGACAACTAAAAAATCAATATCCTCAACTTCTTTGTTCAATAAAAGATGGCGAACAAAACCACCGACGATGTAAGCTTCAACTCCAATTTCTTTTGTAAGATCTGAAGCAGTTTGAAGAAACTCATATTTATTTAAAGACTCTTTTATATTCATCGTTGTAATGTTAGCTGAGATTTGTTTTTGTGAATTAACCTATCCGCATTTTTTACAAACCACTCAGTCTTTTTATAATGTTCACTGATAAACGAGAATAAATTTGTGTCACCTTTAAATCGTATTGCAAGCCCAGCAAATTTTCTGGCATTCACATAATCAGAATTCTTAAGCATATAATCTGAAATTTTGAAGACTGCATAACTGCTTAATTCATCAGACACTTCAAAATTATTTTTAAAGTTAATAAGAAATAATTCATAATCTTCTTTAAGTGAACTGCTAAGCTCAATCATTAACGGCATCGAAGAATAGACATAAGATTTTGAATTTAATTTCTTTAAAATCGAATACTTATCAAAATCGCTTCCTTCAACATAACTTCCGATTAAATCTTTGTTCAATAAAGAAATCCTTGTCTTGGCCAGAATCTCCAATCGTCTGCCCGGCTTTACTTCTGCTAAATAATTGTACAGTTCTCTTGCTTTTTCGTTTTCTGAATTTTTAATATAAAGTTCAGCCAATCTAAATTTTAATTCATACTCACTTCCTGTATTCAAATAATTCTTCATATTATTTTCTAATAAGTCAATAGCTCTACCGAGCGAATCCTGTTCTTCAAATATTTTTGCCAGACCGGCAACTGCACTATAATTTTCTGCTTTTAAAAGGATATTATTTAAAATATCAGATGCTGAATTATAATCCTTATTTGAAAAATATCTCCGTGCATCTTCAAGCCCTGAAGCAATAAATCTTGGACAAATTTTTCTAATCAATGGCTTTCTTCCGAAATAGTAATTGGCTTCTTCCTTTGATATTGTTGATTCTAATTCATTAATAAATTTTTCATAAGCATTTGATACATCAACAAGTTTTTTATTGAAAGATTTTTCAAAATCGTTTGTCCTGTAAAACTCTTCAACTTTTTCAATCCCATATTCATCAACAAGATATTTTATAAATGAACCTGCATAGATGTAAGAAAGGCTCGATAAATTGCCAAGAAAATTAAAACCGGTAAATAGTGATGCTATACCGATTCTAAAATTATTTTTATATGCAATTGATGCTATGAAATGGATATCATTTTCATCATAAAAGCCATCAGCAGCTTCGGCAACACCTTCTATTATTGCTGGATTATAACCGGCAGCTAATTTAAAAATGCCTGTCCCGAAATTTGCTGTAAAGCAATGAGCAATTTCGTGTTTCAAAGTTTCTTCCCAGCCGTCATAGGAAAAATAAATACTGTTAAGCCATGGTTTGGCAACATTAGCATTAGCTGAGCCGAATAATTCTCGTTTCTGACCGTTATCAAAAAATATAAATACACTTACTTTCGAGCGAGGTTCATCTTTAAAAAATAATTTTAACTGATCGAAATAGTATTCACTGTTTAGTAAAATTAGATTGATATCTTGCTCTGCAATCCTGTTATCCGCATAAATAATAAAATGTTCCGATTCAATCTCAATTGGAAGAAAACTTTTTAACCTGGAATCTGTAACAGTAAATCCAATTATTGGAGACAGAATGAAGTAATATATTAATCCCATTATCAAAATTGAGATATAAAAACTTCTCAGGTTTAATTTGGAATAATTCTCGTATCGTTTTCTAAACAGGAAAAGCAGAACTGGTAAAAAGAATACAATATCGATTACCCGGTAAAGTATTAACTTGGATGTAACTCTAATTCCTTCATCATAAATCGTCCCGGGGAAGTAACCAAAAATTGGGTTGTAAAGATAAACCTGGTGATTAAAGTAAATTTCAAAAACTGACATCAGAAGAAGAAAAAAGTACAATAAAATAAACAGTAACAATTTAAATTTCCCGACCAGGAAAAAAATTATTGCACCAAGCGATGATCCGATAATGACTGACGGAACAGTAATAACGATATAAAACAAGGTTCCATCCCAGAATGAGCAAAAACCAGTGAACACTGAATTGATCAGGGAGATAATGATTGGTGCTGAAATTAAAAAAGTTAATTTTCTAAAAAGATCAGGTTTTTTGATTTTATTATTTGGGTTCTGATTTCTTTTTAAAATTGATATAGTTAACAATCCTGAGAGAAATGAAAGGAGAAGTGAATTTACAGTAGAAAATTCATAACCAAATACACTCGTCAATGGAAGGGTAAGCAGATAAATATTGATCAGAATTACAACGAACAAAAAAATTATTAAATGAATGTTCTTCCTGGATAATTTGTTCAACATAATAAATTAATATTCTTTACTTTCAATTCTCTGAATGTCGGCACCAATAGATTTTAATTTTTTCTCAATCCTCTGGTATCCCCTGTCGAGATGATAAACTCTCAAGACTTCGGTTTTCCCTTTCGCCGCTAAACCTGCAAGAACTAAACTTGCACTTGCTCTCAAATCGGTCGACATAACTTTTGCACCTGTTAGTTTTTTCACTCCGGTTATTATCGCGGTGTTTTTATCTATGACTATTTGTGCACCAAGTCTTGTTAACTCCGGAACGTGCTTGAACCTGTCGAAGTAAATTGAATCTGTAACAGTAGATACACCTTCAGCAATTGACATCAATGCAGTCCATTGTGCCTGCATATCTGTCGGGAAGCCTGGATAAATCGAGGTAGTGATTGATGAGGGATTGAATTTTATATTCTGAGCATCTATAGTAATATTATCAGGAGATCTTGAAATTTTACAACCACAATCTTCAAGCTTAATTAAAACTGATTCAATCAGATCAGGAGATGTTTGTGTTAAAGTAATTTTACTCTTTGTAATTGAAGCTGCAATCAAAAGCGTACCAGTTTCTATTCTATCCGGAATTGTAGTTACATCAGCAGGTTTAAGTTCACTCACACCTTCAATTTCTAATTTATTCGTTCCGATCCCATTAATCCTTGCACCCATTTTAACAAGATAATCAGCAAGCTGAGTTATTTCCGGTTCAATAGCTGCATTATTAATAACTGTCATACCTTTAGCAAGAACAGATGCCATCAACGCATTCCCTGATGCTCCAACTGAGGAAACATCAAAATTAATTTTTGCGCCGTGTAGACTTTTTGCTTCTGCAATTATATAACCATCACTGAGTTCAATCTGTACACCTAATTTTTTCATCGCCTCAATATGCAAATTGATTGGACGAGGACCCCAGGCACATCCACCTGGAAGTGAGACTTTAGCCTTGCCGAACTTTGCAAGCAACGGACCAAGTACGTAAACAGATGCACGCATTTTTTTTACATGTTCGTATGGAGCAGTAAAATCATTAATGGTTGAAGAATCTATTTCAAGTTTTTCGTCTTTATAATTAATTTCAGCACCAAGATGTTTGAGAAGCTTTATCATTGTAAAAACATCATTGAGTTCAGGTGTGTTTTTTAAGACTGATTTTCCGGATGCTAAAATTGAAGCCGGCATTAAAGCAAGTGATGCGTTTTTTGCTCCACTAACTTCCACTGTGCCGGAAAGCTGTTTTCCACCAGTGATTATAAATTTATCCATTTGAACCGATCAGTATCTTTTTAATTATTGAATACAAAAGTAATAATAATTTTAAGGATTGAAAGTTGCAGAATGAAAACAGAGATGTGAAAATTAATTAGGCATCAACAATAATGAATGAAGAGTCATCAGGATTACCACGTGTTTCAAGAAGTGAGATTAACCACGAGTAACTTTCCTCCAGGCTGGCAGTTCTTAAAATTTCCTGGATTTCCTTATCGCTTACAATTTCTGTCACTCCATCCGTACAAATTAAAAACCTGTTTTTATCACTCGGCTGAAGATTTATTTTGCTAACATCAACATTTATTTTCGGCTTTTCACCAATTGCTTTTCCGACAACATTAATTCCTGAATGGAATGCAGCTTCCTTCAACGTTAAAAATCCTTTATCAATTAATTGCTGAATAATAGAGTGATCGTGTGTGAGTCGATGTAATCTTCCATTCTTAAGCTTGTATATTCTACTGTCACCAGCGTGACCCCAGCAAACTTTATGATCGACCAAATATAATACTGCAATTGTAGTTGATAATATATTTTTATCCTTCTGTAGTAAATAGATATACTCATTGGTCTTTTCAATAGCCGATTTTAATTTTTTAATCGGGTCCGATTCGGAAGATTGGTTAATAAGCTTAATTAGTTCTTCAGCACACAATCTTGTAGTGGTTGTTATTTCCTGATTTTCTCCAATGCCATCACAAACAACTCCTATCCATCCATCTTTTAAATCTCCAACCATAATGTAATCGGAGTTTATCTTTCTCGTCTTCCCTTTAATTGAATGATATTTAGAATTATATGGCATCTGAATTAGAAAAAATTATTTCTTCAATTTCTTTAATAAAGATTTTTATAAACTTACTATCAACATACTATTTGAGACTTTTGATTTACCTTAAATCTTTCACGTTCAAAATTGAAATACAGACTGTCAGGATGTATATTTGTAGCCAATTATCAGGTTGTTAATTTAATAAGAAAATCGGTTTAATTGCGAGAATGGCGGAATTTGGCAGACGCGCTAGACTTAGGATCTAGTACCGTGAGGTGTCGGGGTTCGAGTCCCCGTTCTCGCACAAGTTGAATTAAAACACAAGAAAGAGGTTAATTTGGAGTTCTCCTTAAATGATATTTCCCAATCAGAAAAAGAAGTTGAAATAACACTCAGCTACGATGAAGTAAAGAATGAAATTGATACTGAAGTAAAAAAACAGGCTGGAAAAATTCAGGTTCCTGGTTTCAGGAAAGGTAAAGTACCCAAAAATATTCTCAAGCAAAGATTTGGTGATGCACTTGCATTTGAAGCTTCTGAAAAAGTAGCTAATTCCCGTTTCTGGATGCTTGTTAAAGAAAAAGATTTAAAACCTATCGGGCAGCCAACGATGACTGACCTTGATTTTAATCCTGAAAAAGATTTTAAATTCAAAGTGAAGTATGAAGTTATACCTGAAATTAATGTAACCGGATATACAGACCAGGTGATTGAAGTACCGGAATTCACAGTCAAACCTGAAGATATTGAAAAAGAAATCGAACACATTTTACGTTCAAACAGTATTAATGAAACTGCTGATATTGTAGGCGATGATAAAAACTTTATTATAGATGCTGAACTTACCAGATTAAACAGTGAAGGTATTCCTTCTGAAAATTTAAAGCCGGAGAAGATGCAGATTGATCTTTCGTCCGAGACTGTTCACCCGGATATTAAAAATAATGCGATGAATAAAAAGATTGGAGATAAATTTAAATTTCATTTCCACGATGAAAGATTAATAACGAACAAAGAAGGGAAAGAGGAAAAAGTAGTTGAGCACTTTGACTATGAAGTTCTTATTAACGGGATTAAAAAAATAATTTTACCCGAATTGAATGAAGAGCTGATTAAAAAAATTACAAAAGATAAAATCTCAACCGAAGATGATTTGAGAAAAGAAATTGAGAAGGATATTAACCATTATTATGAGCATAGAATTGATGATTTAATCAGGAACAAGCTGATTGGAATTATAATAAAGAATAACGAATTCACTCCGCCTTCATCACTCGTAGAAAATGTTTTGGAAGAATTGGTAAAGAGCGAAGAAGACAAATTGAAAAAACAGGGCATGAAAAAATTTGACTCAAATCAACTGAGGGAATACTTGAAACCTGCTGCGATAAACGAGGTGAAGTGGTTTCAGATAAGATCAGAAATTCAGAAAAAAGAAAATTTAAGGATTTCTGATAAAGAACTTGAAGAGCTTGCTGAAAAAGATTCACAAAAGACCGGGTTGCCTGTTGACAAGCTCATCAACTACTATAAATCTTCCAACCAAACTGAAAGAATGCTCGATAAAAAATTATTCGACTTCCTGAAAGAAAAAAACCAGATCAATAAAATAGATCCCGAAAAATTTTCAAAGAACCAGAAAGAGGAAAAAGAATGAACAATAAATTTGAAATTTTCAACCAGTTAGTTCCGTATGTAATTGAGCAAACCGGACGTGGTGAACGTGGAATGGATATTTATTCACGGCTACTTCGAGAACGAATTATTTTTATTGGAATGCCAATTGACGACCACGTTGCCAGCTTAACAATTGCCCAGCTTATTTTCCTTGAAGCAGAAGATTCCCAGAAAGACATTAATCTTTATATAAACACACCTGGTGGAAGTGTTTCTGCCGGTATGGCGATTTATGATACGATGCGTTATATAAAACCGGATGTTTCAACTATTTGTGTTGGCATGGCTGCAAGCATGGGAGCAGTTTTGTTAGCAGGCGGTAAACAAGGAAAACGATCGGCACTTCCTCATTCAAAAATTATGATTCATCAACCATGGATTGGAGGATTGCAAGGTCAAACTACCGATATTGAAATTCATGCAAAGGAAATGTTAAAAACGAGAGATACGCTATATAATATTTTAGCCAGGCATACCGGTAAATCAATTGAACAAATTACAAAAGATTGTGACAGGGATTATTTTCTTACTTCGTATGAAGCAAAAGACTATAAGCTTATTGATAATGTTTTGGAAACAAGAATCGCCACAGAAAAAAAATAATTTAAGGGGGAATTTTTCCCCCCGTCTCTCCTCAAATTCTATTTTAATATTCTTCTTGTTTTAACTTGAAGAATAATTTATTTTCAAAATGAAATTATTGCCAACTAATAATTAACAATTGATGTTAAGTATTCAATATGCTCGGTCATAGATTTACAAATTTCATTCCTGACAGCAGAGGAAAAGGAGCATTCGAAGATCTGCTCAAAATCTTTCTTCAGCTCGTTACAATAACATCCGGTGATGTTTCTGAAGCTTTAAACTGGATGAATGAGCTCGATCGTCAATATAAACTTACAAGTGAAGAATATGGAATGGGAGATTTCATAGATGAGCTGAAAGAAAGAGGTTACATTAAAGAAAATGAAAACGGAGAAACACTTTCACTTACTGCGAAAAGTGAAATGACAATCAGGAGACGCTCACTGGAAGAAATTTTCGGAAAATTAAAAAAAACTGTACGCGGAAATCATAGAACGCCTTTTTCAGGTCACGGTGATGAACTTACATCAGACCGAAGAGAATATAATTTCGGTGATACACTTGAACAGATCGATATGACCGATTCAATCAAAAATGCACAAATAAATCATGGTATAGATGATTTTAAACTGACGGAGAAAGATCTTGAGATTGAGGAAAGGGATTTTAAAGCTCTGACTTCAACTGTGTTGATGATCGATGTATCTCATTCGATGGTTCTTTACGGTGAAGACAGGATTACTCCTGCTAAAAAAGTTGCAATGGCTCTGTCTGAGCTGATCACAACAAAATATCCGAAAGACACATTAGATATAATTGCATTCGGTAATGATGCATGGCCAATTGAAATAAAGGATCTGCCGTATCTTGAGGTTGGACCATTTCATACAAATACTGTAGCTGGATTACAATTAGCAAACGATATTCTTCGCAGAAGAAAAACAAACAACAAACAGATCTTCATGGTTACAGACGGCAAGCCGACCTGCCTGAAAGTTGGTGCAAAATATTATAAAAATAGTTTCGGACTTGATAGAAAAATTATTAACAAAACTTTAGACCAGGCTGCTATTTGCAGAAAGCAGGATATAACAGTCACAACATTTATGATTGCACGTGATCCATATCTTCAAAAATTTGTAAGGGAGTTTACCAAGATAAATAACGGAAGAGCATACTACAGCAGTCTTACGGGGCTAGGTGATTTTCTTTTTGAAGATTATATCCGCAACAGAAGAAAACGGCTCAGATAAAATAAGAAAGGAACTTTATTAAGCATGTCAGTTACGGATATCAAAACGTTTGGTGAACTAAAAAAAAGAGGGTATAAATCTAAATTAATAAATAACGAATTACGTGAAAACCTTATCAACTTTTTAAATGAAAATAAAAATCCATTCGAAGGAATAATTGGCTTCGAGGATTCTGTTATTCCCGATCTTCAAACTGCAATACTCTCAAGACACGATATTTTGTTCTTAGGATTACGTGGTCAGGCTAAAACTAAAATAGCAAGATTGATGATTAATCTTCTCGATGAATATATTCCTGCCATCGATGGTTCTGAACTGAATGAAGATCCGTTCAATCCACTTTCAGTAACAGCAAAAGAAATAATAAAAAATGAAGGAGATAATACCGGGATAAAATGGATTCACAGATCAGAGAGATATACAGAAAAGCTTGCAACACCTGATGTTTCAGTTGCTGATCTCATCGGTGATGTTGATCCTATCAAAGCTGCTGCACTTAAACTTCCCTATTCTGATGAGAGAGTAATTCACTTTGGATTAATTCCGCGATCACACAGAGGAATTTTTGTAATAAATGAACTGCCCGATCTTCAGGCAAGAATACAGGTTGCGTTGTTTAATATTCTGCAAGAAAGTGATATTCAGATTCGTGGATTCAAAGTAAGATTGCCGCTTGATATTCAATTTATATTTACTGCAAACCCCGAGGATTATACTAACAGAGGTTCAATAGTTACACCGCTTAAAGACAGGATTGATAGCCAGATACTAACTCATTACCCAAGAAGTCTTGAAATATCTAAAAAGATAACCAAACAGGAAGCAAACATTTCTCAAGATCAAAAAGAAAAGATTAATTCTGAAGAATTCATTCTCGATCTTGTTGAACAAATCGCATTTGAAGCAAGAGCAAGTGAATATATCGATTCAAAGAGCGGAGTTTCAGCACGATTAACTATTTCATCTTATGAAAATTTAATGAGCACTGCGGAGAGAAGAAGGATAATCAACAAGGAAAAAGAAACACATCTTCGTGTGAGCGATATTTACGGAGTTATACCTTCTATTACAGGTAAAATAGAACTCGTTTACGAAGGTGAACAGGAAGGTCCTGCAAAGGTCGCGCAAATTTTAATTGGCAAAGCGCTTCGAAGCAGCTTTATTAAGTATTTTCCAGCACCGGATAGTTTTAAATCAAAATCATCTCAAACCTCGATCGATAAGAAAACAGATCAAACAATCCGAACTCAATCACCATTTCAGCCAATTGTTGATTGGTTTAAAAAGGGAAATAAAATTGATCTGATGATAAACCTTCCGGACAAACTATACAAAGAAACTCTTCATAGTATTCCCTGCCTTGAAGAAACTGTAAAAAAATTCCATCCCAATTTAAATGGAAACTCACGATTGCTGTTAATGGAGTTCCTGTTATTCGGATTATCTGAATATTCACTTTTAAGCCGAAGCAAAATAGAGGATGGAATACAGTTTAAAGATATGTTAAGCTCTATGTTCACAATGCCGCAGGATGAAGACATTGAAGATGAAGAGGATTCGTCTTCTTTTAAATACTGATACCAGTACAATCATTTTATTTAACACATAAAGTGTTTTGATTATATTTGAAGTCAGAAGATTTATCATCATCTCAAAGCACTTTGTTGAAGAAAAAAATAATTCTAATCGGTCCGGTTTACCCATACAGAGGCGGAAACGCTTTATTTGTTACTCACATCTATGAAGCCCTCAGGAATAATTTTGAATTAAAAATTTACAACTACAAGCTGCTTTATCCATCATTTCTTTTCCCCGGTACAACTCAGTTTGATAAAAGCAAAGAAAAGGTTTTTCAGGTTCCCAGTGAGAGGATAATTAATTCAATCAATCCATTTAACTGGATAAAAGTTGCCGGGTTGTTAAAAAAAGAAAATGCTGACCTGGTAGTATTTGACTGGTGGCATCCGTTTTTCGGTTTATGTCACGGAGTAATTTCATTCCTTATCCGGAAAAAATATAAAAATAAAATTCTGTTCATTACTGAGAATGTTGTTTCCCACGAAGCAAATGGAATTGATAAATTTCTTACAAAAATCGGATTGAAGTCTGCATCAAAATTCTTAACACTATCTAAAATAGTTGAGAATGATGTCAAGTTATATTCAGGTAATAAAAAAATTTTCAGGTCAGAGCTCCCCGTATATGATTGTTACAAACCAATCAATGAATTCAATTCTCAAAAGTTAAAAGAAGAACTTGGTTTAAATGATGATTCGTTTATACTATTATTTTTTGGTTATGTAAGAAAGTATAAAGGATTGGATATTCTAATTGAAGCTTTCCCGAAAATACTTTTGGATAATCCTAAAGCAAGGCTGCTTATAGTCGGAGAATTTTATGATAACCCGAGTGAATATATTGATCTTATTCAAAAGCTGAAAATCGAAAAAGAAGTAATAGTGATAAATCAGTTTGTAGCAAATGAAGATGTTGCAAAATATTACCAGGTTTCAGATGTAGTGATTCTCCCTTACAGAAGTGCAACACAAAGCGGAATATTAAATGTTGCATATGGGTTTAATAAACCTGTTATAGTTACAGATGTCGGCGGACTTGCAGAGTTTGTTGATGAAGGTAAAACCGGTTTTGTAATTAAACCAGATTCACCACAAGCAATTGCTGACAGCATAATAAAATTTTCGAACGCAAAAAATAATACAGACTTTAAGCTATTTATCGCTGAGCGAAACAGGAAAAATAGTTTTAACCGGCTTCCGGAAGTGTTTGATAAAATATTAGATGATAGTAAGTAGGATTTTTACTATAATTTAGAAATAATGCTTTTGGATCAATTATTAAAATTAATTCAAACTAATCAACTTAAGTATTCAGCCCTTGAATTATATGAAAGGCTGCTTTTAACCCATAAGCCTTCTGTCCATAAACATGAATCCAGTAACTAAAGCTTTGAATCCTCGGATAATATTGATTTCCTGAACCAACCGGCGGTAAATAATAATTTATTGGATTTCCTGATACATCCTTCCAGAGGAACAGTTGATTATTAAAATAATATCTCTCCGTTGTGTAAAGACCTGAGTCATCAATCGGTCTTTCAATAACAACACTGTCGATAAGTACATCCTGGTTAAATTGATAACGGAATTTTACACTATCTCCACCGTGAGCAGTTGAATAATTCCAATCGATCTCTACAGATGGTAATCCATCAACCAGTATAACTTCTTTTGTTGTAGTCAGATTATTAAAAACCGAAGCTGTAAAAAATGAAGTGTCATAATACTGGAGATATAGAAATATATCATAATCCCCTGCTTGAAGATTTATAAGACTATCTGGAGTATTTTTTCCTGTATCCGATCCCAGCAAATAAATTCGGGCACCAGGAGGATTGGATTTCAGAACTAATCTTCCTGTTGGATCCGGAGTTGGTGGAGGAGCGATTGTGCTACTCTCAGTACATCCGTAAAAAATTACACAAATCACCAGCAGGACAAATTGAAATAGTAGTTTCATTAAGCTCACCCTCTAAAAATTGACTATGACAAACTAAATTAAAATGAATGAAAAAGACAATAGGATTTGCAGCTCTCTCAATGATAGAAAAGCCCCGAATTATACGGGGCTGTTGGAAATTTCAGTTTTTACTGATACTATTTAATAATAATCATTTTTTTTGTTCCCTGGAATTCAGTACCGTCAATACCGACGGCTTGAAGCTTATATAAATATATTCCACTGCTGAGTTTTTTCCCATTAACATCTGAAGCATTCCAAACTTCATAATAATTTCCTGAACTTCTTTGTTCATCAAACAAAACTGATACTTGCTGACCAAGCATATTATAGATTACCAATTTTATTTTTGAAGATACAGGTAGTGAAAACTCAATCGTTGTGCTCGGGTTGAACGGATTAGGATAATTTTGTTTAAGCAAAAAATCTGATGGAATTTCATCAGAATTGTTCTCGCCTTCTACTGAAGTTATTCCGGTTTCTTCATATGCTAAACCAAGTATATGATTAAATCCAGTAGAACCTATTACTGTACCTGTTCCGTTAGTTGTGCTAATATCAACAAACTCATTTACTTCACTATCAGATCCAATGATTCCATATAATAATTCTCCATCCTCATCAAATACGATATCATTCGTCCGTTTGCCTAATCCTGTATGTCCGATTATGGTTGTATCACCAGTTGTCAGATCAACTTTGAAAACAGCATCCACATTAACACCCACATTACTTGCCGAAGTTGCCCAAAGTTCATTTGTAAGAGGATGAAATGCTATTCCTGAATAAATACTTACAGCATCAACTACAAGTGAATATGTACCGTTACTTAAATTTATTGTATATAATTCTCCAGTTCTTAAAATTCCATAAAGTGTTCCTGATGTATCGAACTCAATGCTTGCCATCTGTGGAAGATTTAATGTAAAAAGCAGATGCGAATCGCCGCTGCCTGAATTAACTTTAACTATTTCTGCACCAAGAGCTCCTGAAATTAAACCATAAATTGTCCCGGTTGCTGGATCAATTGAAATACTTTTTACTCCATCGAATAATGAAGGGCCAATGATGGTACCTGTACCAGTAACTGCATCTATTGTTAAAATCTCACCGTTGTTCTGATCACCGGAGGAAGCATAAAATGTTTTATCTAAAGCCGGATAACATTTATAAGAGTAACCAACAACTGTAAAACCATCAAACTCCGGATCATTTGATGAAACAGGATAAACCTCTGAAATATTTCCCTGGACAGTTGGTGAAAATGTGAAGTCTAATGTTAATGAATCATATGTTGCAAGAGTGATTGGAAAAGTTATTGATGACTCCAAATTAAAATCACCAAAAGTGGAAGGAATATCAGTTATCACTAAATCCTGAACACCATAATTTGCTAGAATGACTGTGCTTGTAAGACTGGTTGTCCCAATCTCAACATCTCCAAAATCAACTGTGGCCGGATCAGCAAAAGCATAGACACCAGTCCGTGGTCCAACTTCAAAATCCCCAACCATATTAGTTCCGTCTTCGTGAATATTTCTGATAGAAACAAATGTGTTTTGCAAAACGTAGTCTTTACTGTTAGGATTTGTACCCCAATCAAATCTGTTATTATTAAATGAACCCGGAAACGGATCACCTGGATCTCCCCGATTATTGCCATTATTCAGGTTACGTAATCCATCCGCTTGTTCAACATCAACCATATAATGGTTTTCATTTTGATTGCTGTTCATATTATCGTCAACATGATAAATAAGAAATCCTGAATCATATAGTTTAAAATCGAATCCAATTTTTTGTCTGTTTTCAATTAAGAAGTACTGATTCGTCATTGTACCATCACGCCACATTCTGTATACGACTGGATTTTCTTCCACATTGGGAACTGAAAGAGCATTCTGAAATGAAGTAAAATTAATTGGTGTAACCCATCCGAGTTCTTTTTTACACCAGGCACTCATATGAGACGGAGTTTCCGGTGAAGAGCCATCGCCTCCCCACGCACCACCAGCCATCAGACACCAGTTTCCTAAACCTTCGGAAGAGCCATCTGTATCATACAAATCCGGTATCCCGAATATGTGTCCAAACTCATGAGCAAATACACCAATTTCTATAATGGGTCCGCTTCCATTGTCACCACCGCTGCGTTCAGGCATTATTGCATAATTTCCATCGATGATTACATTCTGTCCTGAATTTGGATCGATATCGTTTGTAGTAAACGGTTGTCCACTAAAGACTGTAAAAGTCCATCTGTGTGACCAAATATTAAAAGCACCTGCCTCAGCTCCCGCACCTGCATGGACAACTGCAATAAATCCAATCCGAGGTCTTCCCTGACCATCATAGTATTGAATATAATCTGCAAAATTTAGGGTTGGATCAGAAACTTGTAATAATTCCCAAACAAAACGTGGTCCTCCTAGTGAACCTAAACCGCTATTTCCTCCTTCATATTCTTCAAGAGAACGAGGAAGACTATACCAGCCTTGTGCATCTCCGATAAAGTAAAGCTGGTCATATGAAACTTCACTGTAGTATTCAGTAACTGTTCCGGTTGGATTTGGTCCGTCATAAAGATGAGTTTGAAATTGCTGTTGAGAATAATTACCAAATAAGTTTGTGTACTGTCCCATCAATGTAAGTGCATTAGTTGTGTCCTGACCTAGTACAGATTCAGGGAGTAAACCCAGTGAGATTAATTCTCTTGTTTGTTTTCTCTCTCTAAATTTCTCCGCATAATATCCCTTTGAGTATTCACTTTGAATCATCTGCTGAAATTCCCAGAAGTAAGCAGGAGGAGTCACACCCTTTTTAGGTGAGATTTGTGCAAAAGCAAATGACTGATAAAAAAAAGTTATAAAAATCAGATTGTAAAAAATAGTTGTCTTCATTATTTCCTCTAAAAATTAGTTTGAGCAAAATTTAGTTTTCAATTTCAAATGTTGAGAAACTGTTTACAAAAAAAAATCCCTCCAAAATATAAACAGGAGGGATTTAATAAAACATTATCTCTCATTTTTATTTGAGAAGAACCATCTTCTTTATATCCTGAAATTCGTTCCCGCTTGTTCCTTGTGCAATCAGTTTATAAAAGTAAATTCCGCTCGTTAAGTTATTTCCGTCTGAATTCAAACTAATGGAATAATTTCCGGCAGACATCTGTCCATCAGCCAATCTCATAACTTCCTGTCCAAGCAAATTATAAACAACAAGTTTTACATTTGATTCAAATGGAAGCGAGAATTCTATTCTTGTTGATGGATTAAACGGGTTTGGATAGTTTTGTTTTAATACATACTTTGATGGAATAATTTCTTCATCATTATCGTCATCAATACCTGTTACTACTTCATCAATATAAGCCATGCCTAATATATGATTCATTCCGATTGATCCGATAATTGTTCCAGATCCGTTAGTTGTATTAATACTTATGAAATCATTAAGCTCTGAAGATGAACCTATTATTCCATACAGATTAAGATTTTCATCGAATGAAATTGCATTAGTTAGTTTGTTCAGACCTGTGTGTCCGACAATTAAAGTATCACCGGTAGTTAAATTGACTTTAAAGATTGCATCCTTATTTGGTGGAATTGCTGCACGTGATGATGCCCAGAGCTCGTTTGTCTGCGGATGAAATGTAATTGCAGTATAGGACCCTACTGCATCCACAACAAAGGATGGAGAACCATCGCTTATATCAATTGTATGAAGTTCACCATTCCTGGTCATTCCAAATAATACACCTGAAGTATCAAATGCAATTCCTGTCATCAAAGGGATATCTAGGGTAAAAGTTAAATGTGCATCACCATCTTCAGCATTGATCTTTACTAAATCCGATGCGGAAGTACCTGCAACAAGTCCATACATCTTCCCATCAACCGGATTTATTGAAATACTTGTTACTTCATTAAATAAAGATGAGCCAACCAATGTTCCTGTACCGGTTACCGGATCTATTTTTATAATATTACCGCTGTTCTGTGAACCTGAAGAAGCATAAAATGTTTTTTCAGTTGCAAGAGCAAGATCATAACCAGTTCCGATTAAAGATAATCCGTTTAGTTGAGAGTCATTAGATGTAATCGGATAAGTTTCATTATCCTGACCTTCATCAATTGGTGAATAACTGAATTCAATTGTAACTGAATCATAGGAAGCAACCGTTAGCGGGAAAGATAAATTTGATTCCAAAGTAAACTCTCCAAATGTAGCTGGTATATTTGAAATTACCAGATCAGCATCACCATAATTTGCAACTATTATTGATGTGTTTGAGCTTGTTGTTCCAACCTCTATTTCTGCAAAATCAAATTGCCCGGGGGCAAGATGACCGTGAACTCCGGGATATGGTGCTGCTATTATTTGACCGATATAAGTTGCCCATTGATTGGAATTATTTGCATATTCACTATGTAAATAAATCCCATGATTATCAGCCGGATCGAGATAAGCAGCCAGATAGTCTCCCCACCTGTTTCTGTTATCTGCAACTTGCTGGTAGTTAGCTAATCCTACATGAATAGGTACACTCGGACTTAAACCAGGAGGATCGAGTGCTCTTCTTGTTGTATAAAAAGCTCCAGCATATTCTGTATCTGCCGATCGGGTCATTGTAATTGCAATATTATTACTTGCATCAACTGCAATTGTTGGATAAATATAATAATAACCAAGAGCGCCCATCTCAGCTTGCTCTAAAATTGTCACAGTGTTCAAATCAAGAATCGTATACTTCACGCTTGCAAATGCAGGATTTGTACTATTCCCAACTGAATGAGTCACATACATTTTTCCATCTTTTATAATCGGTGCTGTTTTACAATGACTTCCATTAGATTCCAGTGGAAAACCACCGCCAAGCTGATTAGCATTCGGAGTGCTGTAATAAAATTGAACTGGAATTTCTTTACCTCTTAATCTTGGTGGATTGGAGGTTGGATTAAGAACTCTATACATCACATAAAAATTTCCGCCGGTTCGGCTTGAGAAAAAGAAATATCCTGTTTGTCCTGCTGTGTATCCGAATGAAGGATGAATTCCATCCAACACTGATCCAGAAGGAGGATTAGCATTCGGTCGTCTGATATCCCAAAAATCCCACCACGTTAATGCACCGCCGTTACTGCTATAAAGTTCTGATTTTTTTATTACCCTGAATTTTACACCAAAGAAACTATTACCAACAAAAGCAAATACTCTTGTTGCAACATAAAATGCCTGATCATCAAAACCGATCTGAGGATAATCACCCCAGGTATTCGTCTGAACTGTTCCATGTTTTTTTGTATCTAATCTGTATATGTACCAGGTTCCCATCGGGTCGTCATCATCAGAATATGCGAGCAAATTTGCTGCTGTCTGATTTCCTGTATTCACCTGCATCCATAACATAATCCATCTGTTAGCAAAGTGATCATATATTACCTGACCGTCACCTGATTCATCGGGAGAAACAGGAGACATCCATGCAGCAACACTGATAGTTTTTAAGATATTTCCCTGCTTATCAAAGATTCTGAAAAATGATGGGAAACCATTTACAAGAGCTACAATATGATTTGGACCAACAGCCATTGTCGGGTCAGGAGGAATTGCATTTGTTGCTGTAAAGCCCTGGAAGCTATTTAACAAAACACTGCCATCGTTTCCACCTGAAACAGGATTGTCATTTGGAACAACATTAACATCTTGAGTGTAATGATATTCAGGCAATGATGACACATTTACTTCTGTCATCATCGGTTCTATACCATCCGGATAAGTATCGACAGGTGGAATAACTCTGAATCCATCACCCTGTTTTGGTAAAATTGTAGGAAAATTATCTGTTGACTGAACAGCACCACTTGTAACATTTCCTTGAGAAGGTCCCTGGTGATAAACCGAATCAAATTGAGCTAATGTGACAAACGAAAAAGTAAGAAATGTTATTAATGATAGTAAAAAGAAGTTCTTCATTTTCGATCCTTTTCTATTTTATATTTAAACTTTTACGAACTTAATGATTAAGGAATTATTTAGCAATTGAGAATTTTGGTGTTCAGTTAAAGAAATGATATGAGAAAACTGCACTTACTTAATTTTCTGATTGTAAGTTTCCAGCAAATATTTTGCGATAGCCTGTGCTTCATTCGGTTTTAATCCTGGGTTTGGCATCTGAGGAAATGCAGCATCAATTTTTGACGGATTACGAATAAACGCAACAAGCTGCGCTTCTTTACCAGCATATTTCGGTATTACATCTTTGTGAGCAGGGCCAACGAGCTTCTCATCCCATTTATGGCATGAAGAACATTTTACCTGGTACATTTCTGCTGCATTGATCTCAACAGTTTTTCCTTCACCCTTTAGTTCTGCAAGATATTTTTCAAACGATGCACTGATTACAGCACTGTGAACTTTAGTTGAAGTCTCCATTGCTTTCTGTTCACCAACAATATTTGCAGCTACAGACAATATTAATATGAAAAATAATAATGCAGCAGTTGTACCCTGCATTTCTTTAGTTAATAAATAAAGGAAATGGTATCCGATGAATAATAATACAAGCGAACTGATCGCATAAACAAATACTGTAGATGTAAGAGAAGATTCAGGCAGTCCAAATAGATTAACCAAAGCGAAAAAAGGAATCATAAATACAGAGATGAAAATTACCTTTGTGATCTCTTTCTTTATAAATCCGGAATACTTTTCATCAATATTTTTTTTATTCTTTTCATCTTGAAGAAAACTAAAAATCACCATTCCACCGGATATAGCAACCGCAAATAATATGTAGTAAATGAATCTTGACACTACAGTCCAGCAGAATAGTCCACCAATGAAACTTTCTGATTCCCATGAATTTATTAATGAAGGGATTGTAATACCTGTAATGAAAAACCAGATACCGAAGAATAAAAATATGAGACCGTAAATTCCGGCTCTCTTACTAACCCTGTTACTTTCATCACGAAGCTTTGTTACATCATCAACCAGATCGTGGCTGGATGAAGTTGATTTTTCAAATGAGCTGAATATTTTATTAAATGTAAGTGAATATCTGTAACTGTATATCAGGAATAATGAAATTGAAATAAGTACGAGTGCAAATACAAGATAATTTAGGTTTGTCACTTCTGAATTGTGAAGCAGCTGAGAATAAATCAGAACACACGTAAGAACAGGAACTATTCCAAGGATAACTCCGACACTTTTGCTGATTGTAGTTATGTCTATAATATCTTTTGCAAGCCTGAGATAATTAGTATCATGATTTTTTTTAGCTTTTCTCTTGTAAAAAACCGAAAGAAAAATTCCTCCGAAAACCATACTGATGAAAGGAATGAAAAGGAACAGAACAATTAACAGCATATAATGAAGCAGTTCGAGATGCTCGGCTGACTGAGGTAGCACAAAATTATTTAAAAATTCCATCGGGGTTTATTTGTATTATAAAATTAATCTATCAAATGAAACGAGAATTACTACCGAAAGTGCAAAGTAATTTATATATCTGAAATTATAACGGAAGACAGAATAATCATCTGAATCTACAAGCAGACTGAATGCTTTCCAAGTCAGCCACAAGCTACAGGCAAATAATCCAACAGCGATCCAGAAATCAGTTACAAGACCGAATAGTGGAATCATCAAACCAGTAACGGCTGTGGAACTTATCCAGATAAATGTAATTCGGGAAAGTTGTTTCTTTGTAAAAATCTGAGTGAGAGTTGGGAAACCAGCTTGCAGATAATCTTTATCGAGCACTAATAGCAGAAGCCAGAAATGCGGTATTTGCCAAATGAAAAAGAAAAATGAGATGATAATGATCTGCGGTTCAAGCAATGTTCCACCGGCTGCAATCCAGCCGATTATCGGTGGGATCGCACCGACTAAAGATCCCGGGATAATTGCAAACGGTGTGCTTCTTTTTAAATATGTATAAATAAAATTATACCACAAAAGATTTAAAAGCCCTAAACTAACTACTAAAATTTCATAAGAAGTTATTAGAATAAGCGAACCAGTAATAATTAGTATCAATGATATTATCAACGCATTCACTGCAGATATTCTTCCAGATGGAATGGGTCTTGATTTTGTCCTATCCATTATTACATCAAAATCTTTTTCCTGATAATGATTTAGTGCTGCTGATCCGAAAGCAAGCAGTAACACTCCTATCAGAACTAGAATAATCTCTGCATCTATAACTCCTCTTGATGCAATATACCCGAATCCTGTTGTAACCGTGACAAACAAGGTTATTTTAATTTTGACAAGTTCAGAAAATATTTTGATAAAATTTTTCAAATTTTATTTGTCAATTAATTACTTTTTGTAATCCCTTCAAGGAGCTTTGATTCTTCTTTGTTCATTCCAATCCTCCAGTTATTAAAGTTTTCTTCGGAAAGTACCAGTACCTTTGCGTACATATTCGAATGATTCATTCCGCAATATTCAGCACAAGCGATATAAAATTCACCTGTTTGATTTGCAATGAACCATACAATCCTTTCATAGCTTGGAAATACATCTTTCTTTACTCTGAACTCCGGAATAAAGAATGAATGATTAACGTCATTTGAATGTAAAATTAATTTTACCGGCTTACTCACGGGGATGAACAACGTATCTGTTTTCCTGCCGTCTTCATACTCAAAACCCCATTTCCACATTTGTGCTGAAACATTTATCGGCATTGCATTTTCAGGAACAGTAACTGTATCCATATAACCAATCCAGCCGAACCAGAACATTATTAAAACCATAATAGTCGGTATTGCAGTCCATGCTATTTCTAATCCCATATGTCCATGAATGTTGGAACCTCTCGGGTTTCTTTTCCGGTTATACTTGATGACAAAAAAGATCATCAGGAAAGTGATCAGGACAAGAAAAAAAACCGATACAGCAAGCGTAACAATAAAAGTTGCATCAAAAAAGTTTACAAAGTTTGAAACATCATCGAACATGCTTTAAAATCCTCATTGGAAAGAATAGTCGGAGAATAATAATACAAATGAAATTATAAGAAAAAACAAAGCGATCAATACAAATACAAAAAAAGTTTTGCCTTCTTGTTTTAAATGCATAAAGATTGTAAGAACAAGGTATGCTTTGACACAGGCAATAAGTAAAGCTGTTGCAACTGTGAAATTGCCAATATCCATTCCTGCTACGGCAACAGTAACAGCTGTTAAAGTCATTAAAGCAAGCCAGACTAAAATATAAATTCCGTATGAATGTGTGTGTTCAGTATGATTGTTGTGCTGTTCCATTTACATTCCTTAAGTAATCAAATAGAATAATGGGAAGAGAAATATCCAGATGATATCAACAAGATGCCAGTATAATCCTGCGTTTTCAAGTCGGACATAACTGTCATGTGTTATCGAGTTTCTTGCAGTCAATCGTGTCATTATCCCGATTAAAACCATACCAACTACTACGTGAAGTCCGTGCAATCCAGTCATCATATAATATAATCCATAGAATAAAATCTCACCTGAATCTTTTGATAAAAGTTCTTCACTGCCGGGATAAATTCCATGATGGATTTTTGCAGTCCATTCAAAATATTTGTTGACTAGGAAAAAAAGCGCAAGTCCGATTGTGATAATCTGCATTACAATAGACAATGTTTTTTGCTTTCTCTGGATTGCAATTATTGCAAGAACCATTGTCAGACTGCTTGTAAGCAGAATTGCAGTATTAAAAGCACCGATGATAGTATTCAGTTCCTTTGCAGCAACATGAAATTCATGTGCAAACTGAAACCTGTAAACTGAATAAAGAAAAAACATTCCGCCGAATAAAAGAATTTCAGTGAAAAGAAACAGCCACATTCCCATCCGTGATCCAACATCATCCCTGTGAACATGTGCCGTTGCAATATGTTCAGTCGAACTCACCTGACCTCCTTTTTATCTAAAGTTTCTTCATTCATTTTGTACTGATAAGGATCCGTTTCAATTACAGGAATTTCTGAAAAATTTTCATGAGTTGGAGGAGTTTCAATTTGCCATTCAAGTGTTTCGCCTCCCCAAATATTTTTTTCTGTAACTACTTTACCCTTTCTAACGGAGTGATACATGTTGTATATCATTAATAGGAGGCCTAAAACAAGTATCCATGAACCGATAGTAGAAATAAAATGATATGAATGGAACTCAGGTAAATAATCGTAGTACCTTCTTGGCATACCAAGCCAGCCCATTATGAACATCGGGAAATACAAAACATTGAAGCCTATAAACAATAACCAGAAATATGTATTCGCCAGTTTTTTATGATACATCCTCCCGAACATTTTTGGAAACCAGTAATGAAGTGCAGCAAAAAAACCAAAACCGGTTCCACCAAACATAACATAATGAAAATGTGCGACAATAAATGAAGTATCGTGAACCTGAATATCAACTGTAAGAATTCCCTGCATAATACCTGTCAATCCGCCAATAGTGAAGAGAAATATAAATGCGAGAATAAATAACAATGATGTTGATAATTCAATTGAACCTTTGTAGAGAGTAGCAACCCAGTTAAAAACTTTTATTGCACTTGGAATTGCTACAAGCATTGTAAGCAATGAAAAAATAAACTGACCTGTATCACTCATTCCAACTGTAAACATATGATGCGCCCAAACAAGTGAACCAAGTAATGCGATTGCAACACTTGAGAACGCAATAAATTTATACCCGAAAATAGTTCTTCGTGAAAAAACCGGGATGATTTCTGAAACAACTCCCATTGCCGGAAGAATCATTATATATACTGCAGGATGAGAATAAATCCAGAATAGATGTTGAAATAAAACAGGATCACCGCCAAGTGCAGGATCAAAAACTCCAATGCCAAGCCATCTTTCAAATACAACTAACAACAAAGTAATTCCGATGATCGGTGTTGCTAAAACCTGAACCCATGCAGTTGAATATATTGACCAGATTGATAAAGGTAATTTAAACCAACCCATTCCCGGTGCTTTTAATCGATGAACTGTAGTTACGAAATTTAATCCTGTTAAGATGGATGAGAATCCAAGAGTAAACGCAGCGAACAATGCAAGCATTACATTCGTATTAGTTCTCACTGAGTACGGAATATAAAAAGTCCATCCAGTATCGGCAGGACCACCCGGAAGTAATATAGAAACTACTGCTAACAAACCACCAATAACATACATATACCAGGACATCAGGTTGATTCTTGGGAAGGCAACATCTTTTGCACCGATTAAAATCGGTAAAACAAAATTTCCAAAAACTGCCGGGATGCCGGGAATAACAAAAAGGAATATCATTATAACTCCGTGCAAAGTGAAGATGGAGTTATAAGTTTGTGCATCCATAATTGTTCTACCCGGAGAGATTAATTCCAGACGCATTAAGAATCCGAAAATAACTCCAACGAGGAAGAAAAATGAAAGCGAAATCAGGTACAGGATTCCAATCCGTTTATGATCAGTTGAAAGGATCCAGCCTAAAAATCCGCTGTGCTTACCTTTATATTCTAAGTAGCTTGGTTCGTGTCCGTTTGTACGAATTGTTGCTGCTTCAGCAGACATTTAACATTACCTCTATTTAATTATTTCTTTTTTATGTCTCAGTGTAATGATCAAAACAAAAATTCCTGCGAATAACAAAATTGCAGCACCAAAAATTCTTGTAAAGTTGAGCACATATTGCTTTCCGTCAGCATCATAGCTGAAACAAAATTTTAACATTCTTGCAATTGTCGGTGATTGTTTGCTATCGGCAGTTTCCAGTACCGCCATTTTAAAATCGAATGGAAGAATTCCAAAACCACGTTTCTCTGTGTAACCTGGAAACAAGTACCGACAAATTTTACCATTCTTATCTATAAAAATTAATGAGCCTGCATGTAAGAACTCATCCCGTTCTTTTTTGAAATAAAATCCGGCTGAACTGGTTATCTTTTTAATATTTTCTCCAGAACCAGTTAAATATCTCCAACTTTCTGCAGGAATATCTTTATCAATTCCTGAAATCATTTCCTTCTTTTTCTTTGATGCTGTTTCAGGTGTTTCTGTATTATCAATGCTTATCGAGATAACTTTATAATCATATCCCGGTTCAAGAGCTGATTTATTAATAATATTTGCCGTTTCAAAAAGCAATGGACTACAGATTCCCGGACAGTTGTAATAAACAAATGATAAAACAGTAGGACCATCAATTAATTCTCCCAACCTCACAGGATTTCCTGCTTCATCATTAAATATTAATTCCAGTGGAATATATTTTCCCAGCTGTTCATCAATCCCGATTTCTATCCTGTCATTTGAATAAGCAATTGAAATAAGAAACAAACTGAGCAATATGAACGATAAAGTTTTCATCGCTGCAAATTATAAGACATTACTTAGATAGTTATATAAAACATTCCATTCAGAATCTGTTAATGAAAAAATTCTTCCATTAAATCCATTCTGGTTTACATTCAAAGTTAAAAAGTTAATGAAATCATTCTCACTGTATTTCCAGTTATCCGAATTTATAAGCGATGAAAATGCAAGCTGATTATCATCCGTAACTGAATCAAATAACTTTGCAGCAGGATTTGATTGTTCATTTTCCAGGCTGATTAATATTTTATTTAATTTTTTAGATTTTTGATTTGCCTCTGTTACAATTAATTCCTTGGCTGCTGATACAGGAATTTGTGCAGGAATTTGCATTCCAAAAGATAAATTGTACATCTGATCGAGTGCCGACAAATCATCGTCAGTATCAAGAGGAGGATCTTTCATAAACTGATTTCTCACATAAT